>CAYTTC010000007.1:0-71246 GCA_964440525.1 uncultured Propylenella sp.
GAAATGAAGGCCAAATTAGCTTAAGCGGGTGTCAACCGAACCGGCAGCAGCCCATTAATCACCAGCAAACTACCAGCAACATCGATACGCTGAAAACCCTGTATTCCCTCGGCGACGAGAAGGGTCCAGACGACCCCGTTTTAGTACTGATGCAGAAAGCCCGCGACCTAGCCGATTTTAGAAACACAATTGTCCATGCGTATTGGACGCGAGATAAACAAGGAACCGTGCTGGCGGTCAGATACCAGGCGCGGGGGAAATTCTCCCGTTCGCGGAAACCTTATTCTGCCGAAAGTATCCAAGGCAAAGCTCGCGAAATGCACGCGACCTTTCTGAAGCTGAGCGCCATTCGGGATCATATTCACGCTGAAGCTGCGAAGAATCCCGCCTCCTAATCCTGCCATCGGGGGTATTGCCGGCCTGTCTAGCCGTTTTTTTTGACACAGCGCTCTCCGTTGTCACCTATAATATTAGGTATACTTTCCCAATTCCGTAGTTGACACCACAGGCCGCAATCCCTAGATTGAGGGTCAAGGAGAGACCCGATGGCCAAGAACATTTTCGCCGCCAAGCATTTCCACGATGAGGACGCCGCCCGCGCTTGGTTTGAGACCGCCCGTTGGCCAAACGGCCCGATCTGTCCGCACTGCAAAAACTCAAAGCATTACGCGACGAAAAAGATCGGCCGGTATCGGTGCGCCACAACGGGATGCCGGAAGGATTTTACCGTTATGACCGGCTCCGTCATGGAGCGCAGCCACGCCAAGCTCACTCAGTGGGCTATGGCGTTCTTTCTTGGCGCTTCGAGCAAGAAGGGGTTTTCAGCCCATCAGCTTCATCGCGCGCTTGGCTGCGAATACAACACCGCATGGTTTCTCCATCATCGTGTCATGGAGGCGATGCGGCGCGGCGACCTCGATCTGCCTCCGCTTGGTGGCGAAGGCAAAGTCGTGGAAGCCGATGAGACCTACCACGGCAAGGTTGCCACGCCTCGCGTCTCTCCTGCCCGTCGTGGCATTCCTTACAAATACAAGAGCAAGGGACCGCGCGATAAGCGCACCATCATCGGGCTTGTAGAGCGTGGCGGCGAAGTTCGCATGTTCCACGTTGCGTTTGCCGACAAGGCGAGCATCAACAAAATCATCACTGAGAACATCGCAAAAGAGTCGCGGTTTCTGAGTGACGAAAGCAGGCTGTATGGGGATGCGCCGGGCATCTTCAAAGAGCACGAAACGGTGAAACACTCAGTCCGCGAATATGCACGCTACGACGAAGGATTTACGATCCACACGAACACAATCGAGGGCGTCTTTTCGATCTTCAAGCGTGGGATGCGTGGCGTCTATCAGCACTGCTCAGAGAAGCATCTGCATCGGTATTTGGCAGAGTTCGATTTCCGCTACAACTATCGGGAGGCTCTTGGCTTTGATGATGAGTTTCGCACCATTGCTGCGATCCGCGCTGGCGAAGGCAAGCGCCTTATGTATCGAAGACCTGATCAAAAAGGACTTTAGTTTTCAGGCGAAGCGCTTTTTGCGCTGGCGGAAGAAGCACCGTCGCCTTTCTTGAGGCGGCGGGACTCACCGCTCCTCTTTGGTATATCCTTCAGCGGAGTTGGGGGGCCGCTGAACGCACCGTGGAGCGCAGCGCGAAGGCGGGTTTCTGATTCTTTTGCAGGTCTTTGATTGTCCGATTTCGACGACATGTCGCCCTCAATGGCGGTTCGGTTTCAGTCACGAGAAACTGTGCCACGCATTGACGATTCTAAGTTTACGGAACGCGATCGGCAACATGTGACTTCGATCTGGCATCTCCTGCACAGCCTGAACAGGTCTGTGACGTTCCTGAACAAGAAGGCCGGCGTCGTACCGCACGACCTACTCGGCAATCCGCGCGCGAAGAAACTTGCCCAGAGAGACGTTCTGGCAGAATTCCGATGGCTCAAGAACGCGTCTATGACGCTCGCCCTCTACGGTATGCAGATTCAGCTAATCTGGCGGGGCGAGCGAAAGACATTGCCCGATAGACCTCGATTGCCAAATCGCGGGCAGAAAAAAAGCCGCCTAAGTCGTAACCACCAACCGCAGCAGAAATAACGTCCGTACCCTCCTCGATCATCTCGGGCGTGATTTCGATTTCTTTGCTATCGTGCCGGCTTGTCGAGGCGGGGCTACCGGTTGTGTCATGTTCAGTCAAGTGTCCAACTCCCATTTATGGGGCACCACCCTGACCTACTCAAAGGGCAGCGAAATGATGACTCTTGAGTTTAGCGAGGCTACGGCGCTGAAACTTGAGGCATTTAGAGACGCTACGTTTGATGTGTTTCGCCCTCCGCTTCCCGCAAAGCCTCGCGAACATATCGCGCCACCAGAGGCAAGCTAAACCTACCGTCTACAGCCACTGCCTCCCAGGTCTCTAGATCGTCTTCATCGCCGTCGAGAAAAGCACTCGAATCAGCCAACCGAAGCGCGCGGTAGATCGCCTTCGCAAGTCGTCGCTCCTCGTATGTGAAATCTGCCGGCCTGTCGGTCATAGGAACTATCCCTCGTAGCTTGTGGTGTCAACTACGGAATTGGGTATACTTTCCCAATATTGTATTTCGCGGACCCAAGCCGTATTTACGGCGGGGCGGTGAGTCGTGAACGCCGTCGAAAGGCTCGACCATGAGCCGAACGAGTTCGCTGACCTCTTGGACATCATTATGCCCGAGGGCGTGGGGGCCATCGTCGTGGTGCGCTATGTGTACATGGACGAGAGTGGGACGCACGACGGTAGCCCCGCCTTGGCGATGGCTGGCTATGTCTTCGAAAAGGAGCAGGCGAAGAGGTTCTCGCGCGACTGGGAGAAGGACTTAGCCCGGTTCGGCCTTCCATTCGGGCACATGACGGACTGCGCGACCGGAAACGATCACTACGCCAAATTATCGTTAGAGGAACGGATAGACTCCGGGAAGGCTCTTATTGCGCATACGCGCCACCGCTCATTGATCGGCGTGGCCACTGCCCTGGACTATGACCGCTACAAGGAACTGTTTGGCAGAGGTCGATACGACCACGACGCATATACGTGGTGCCTTACACTCTGTGTCACCTCCATCCACAACTGGGCGAAAGCCTCAGGCTATCGTGGGCGCTTTGCTTATATTTTCGAGGCTGGGCATCCGGCGCAGTCAGAAGCAAATAAAGTCATGAACTCGATACGCGGAAGTAAATATGGGACTAGTTATTTTTCTCACACGTTCATTGACAAGAGGGACGCGCCCCCGCTGCAAGCGGCTGATATGCTCGCTTGGCAGTACGCCCATTATTTAAAACGGCGCAGCGAAGGGCATGAAAAGAAACGAAAGGACTTCGTCGCTTTGATGCGACCGAGAGACCAGCTCTTAGAGTTCGAAGAAAATGCTGTGAACCAATGGCGCGTTCTTATGAATGATTTGGACCAAGAGATCCTTGAAAAGGTGCGCGAAGCATTTCCAGACGACCCAGGGGCGGTTGCTTACGTCGCCTCACAAATGAAACAGCGCACCCCGCACTGATCACTTAGAGCGGGCGGGCACGATCTTCCTAAGTGCCGCCTCAAATTCTTTGCCGGTTTCATCCACGCCGATCTCCCGAGCCTTTTCAATGAAGGCTCGGGATTGCTCGGCTTGCGTCATTTTCTTGGGAGGCGGTTTCTTAGCGCCTCCCACTTTGGGCTTCTGAGCCAACGGGGTCCGTCCTCAGTTAATCGTTCGATAGGTGAGGCGCTTTCCGACGATGCCGCGTAGCGCCTGATCGGAGCGGGCCACGTCATCAACGCCAAGTGCGACACGGTTGTTATACCGAAAATCGAATTCGGCCAAATACCGATGCAGGTGCTTCTCGGCACACTGTTGATAGACGCCCTTCATGCCACGCTTGAAAATCGAGAAGAAGCCTTCAACCGAGTTGGTATGGATCGGGAAGCCGCCATCGTAGCGGACGTATTCGCCAGCCGAGTGCTTCACGGTTTCATGCTCGGCAACCATGCCGCCAGCATCGCCATAGATGCGGCTTTCGTCGGTATGCAGAAGGGCCTCGCGCGAGACGTTCTCGCCGATGATGATTGCGACGGTCGCCTTGTCGGCGTTCTCGACATGGAACGAGCGCACGTTGCCGCCGCGCTGGACCAGAGAGATGATCGCACGCTTGTTTCGGGGTCCGCCCTTGCCCTTCTTGGTGAACGGCGCACCTTTGCGCTGCGGTGACGGCGGACGCTCAACGGCGGTTTTCCAGAGGTAGGTTTCGTCGGCCTCTACAGTGCCTCCCATCGGGGCTAGGACGCCATCCCGCATCGCTTCCCTGATCCGGTGCGACATGAACCACGCGGTTTTGAGAGTGACGCCTAGGGTCCGGTGAAGCTGATTGGAGCTAATGCCCTTCTTGCTCGCGGTGAGAAGCGCGACCGCCTGTAGCCAGACGTGCAACGGGACGTGGCTCGCCTCGAAAACGGTGCCCACCTTCACGGTGAACTGCTTCCGGCACTGGTAGCACTTGTAGGTGCCGATGCGGGTGCTCTTGCCCCGCATCTTGGAAAGCCGCTCGACGCCCCCGCAATGCGGGCAGACGGGGCCATTCGGCCAAACCTTCGCTTCTAGGTGTGCGTAAGCGGCTTCCTCATCGTGGAAGTGTTTTGCGGAAAGGACGGATTTGGTCATGGCTAGGAGCCCTTCTTACGCACCAGTGCCTGAATGGTTTTGGGATCAAACCCGGCCGGAAGCCATTGTGGCTCGTGCTCAAGTGGAAGAATCCCATAGGATATTGAGAGGTCTTCAGCTTCGCGGACAAGGCAACCGAAGTCAGCAAAGGTCTGTGTCACGTTCAGAAACCAGACGGTTTCAGAAAAGCGCAGCGTATTTTCGGATGGCGCTACTTTGCTTGCGATCCGGTCACTGAAGGTCTTCCAGACTTCGTTTTCCGGAAGTTTGCTGACTACGAAAAGCGCGGCTTGCATGGCTTCCCCCCTCACCTGACTCCTCATATAGGAATTTTCGATGGGTCCGTCAAGTATAATATTGGGTATACTTTCCTACTCTTTCCGGCTGCCTGCGCGCGCTGGTAGCCACGGCACTGCGGACGTAGAATGGCGTTAGCTCAAGAACAACGGGCGCTGCGCGGAGCGGGTAAGCCGCGGTTTTTGGAGAGGCCGATGCCTGACCCCGTGGTGAGACTGTGTCCGAAGGACGGTAAGGAATTCGAAGGCAGGCACGCGCGTTCGAACTGGCCGCGGAACGAGGGGACGCCGCTGCACGTCGACTGGGTCGAGGCGGCGCGGGTGAATCTCTCTGCCGTGGAGCGGCGGGCGGCGACGCTGACGACGCGCCGATCGGTGAAGAAGGAATGGCAGGCGGCCTGGCTCGTCAAGGCGATCACCTTGATCGATCTTACGACGCTTTCGGGCGACGACACGCCGGCGCGCGTCGAGCGGCTTTGCGCCAAGGCGCGCAATCCGCTCCGCCGCGATCTGGTCGAGGCGCTCGGGCTCGACCACATGCCGACGGTCGGCGCGGTCTGCGTCTATCCGACGATGGTGCGGACCGCGGTGAAGGCGCTGGCGGGGTCGGGCATCCCGGTCGCCTCGGTGGCGACCGGCTTTCCGGCAGGGCTGACGCCGCTCCCGTTGCGGCTGGAGGAAATTCGTTACGCAGTGGGCGAGGGCGCGCGCGAGATCGACATCGTGGTCACGCGCGCGCATGTGTTGGATCAGAACTGGCCGGCGCTCTACGACGAAGTCAGCGCCATGCGCGCGGCCTGCGGCGAGGCGCATCTCAAAGCCATCCTTGCGACCGGAGACCTGAAAACGCTCCGAAACGTTTATCGCGCCAGCATGGTTGCCATGCAGGCGGGCGCGGATTTCATAAAAACCTCGACGGGCAAGGAAGAGGTGAACGCCACGCTCCCGGTGAGCCTCGTCATGGTCCGCGCCATCCGCGACTATCTCGAGCGGACCGGCGTGAAGATCGGCTTCAAGCCGGCCGGCGGCATGAAGAGCGCGAAGGACGCGCTCTCCTGGCTCATCCTGATGAAGGAGGAGCTCGGACGCGAATGGCTCGAGCCCGACCTTTTCCGCATGGGCGCGAGCTCGATGCTGGGCGACATCGAGCGGCAGATCGAGCATTTCGTGACGGGGCGGTACTCGTCTCACATACGCCACGCGATGGCGTGAGAGTGAAGTGTTGATGCTTCGGAGCGGGGAGTGTGGCGCTGCCTCTCCGTGTCAATCGACCGTGCCACATTCAATGTCGTCATGGCAGGGCTTGACCCTGCCATCCATTCCGTGACGGTCGCGATTGGCAGAAGCGCTGCGGAATGGGTGCCCGGATCAAGTCCGGGCATGACGACAGGAGGTATCGTGGATACTTTCTACGAAGGCCGTTGAGAGGACAGCATGACAGCCGTCACCGAAATTCTCCGCACGATGGAATACGGCGTCGCTCCGGAGGCGAACGACCAGGTGCTCGCCTGGCTCGAAAAGCACGCGGGGCGCTTTACCCATTTCATCGGCGGAAAATTCGTGGCGCCGGCGGAGGGAGGCTATTTTCCCGTCGTCAATCCTGCGCGCGGCAACCGGCTCGCCGAATGCGCCGAGGGCACGGCGAAGGATATCGACAAGGCGGTCGTGGCGGCGCGAAAGGCGTTCAAGTCCTGGTCGAAGCTTTCCGGCGACGCCCGGGCGCGCCACCTCTATGCGATCGCCCGCATCCTCAATAAGCGCGAGCGTTTTTTCTCCGTCCTTGAGACGATGGACAACGGAAAACCGATCCGCGAGAGCCGCGACATCGATATCCCGCTGGTCATTCGCCATTTCTATCATCACGCCGGATGGGCGGAGCTGGTCGAGAGCGAATTCCCTGGCTATCAGCCGGTGGGCGTCTGCGGGCAGATCATACCGTGGAATTTTCCGCTGCTGATGCTTGCCTGGAAGATTGCGCCGGCGCTCGCGGCCGGAAACACGGTCGTGCTGAAGCCGGCCGAGTTCACGCCGCTCACCGCACTTGCCTTCGCCGAGCTTTGCATGGAGGCCGGGCTTCCCCCCGGCGTCGTCAACATCGTCACCGGCGGCGGCGGCACGGGAGCGCTGATCGTCGAGCATCCGGACGTCGACAAGATCGCCTTCACCGGCTCGACCGAGGTCGGCCGCATCATTCGCAAGGCGACTGCCGGTACGGGCAAGAAGCTGTCGCTGGAGCTCGGCGGCAAATCGCCGTTCATTGTCTTCGACGACGCCGATCTCGACAGCGCGGTCGAGGGCGTGGTCGATGCCATCTGGTTCAACCAGGGCCAGGTCTGCTGCGCCGGCTCGCGCCTGATCGTGCAGGAAGCGGTCGCTGAAAAAATGCACGACAAGCTCCGGGCGCGCATGGCGACGCTCCGCGTCGGCGATCCGCTCGACAAGTCTACCGACATCGGCGCGATCGTCGCCGACGTGCAGCTCGATCGCATCCGCGCGCTGGTGGAACAGGGGCGCGCGGAAGGCGCCGTCTGCTATCAGCCGGAGGGTGCGATGCCGGACAAGGGTCTCTTCTATCCGCCGACGCTGGTGACCGGGCTCGCCCCCGCCTCCATTCTGGCGCAGGAGGAGATTTTCGGACCGGTGCTCATCTCCATGACGTTTCGCACGCCGGAGGAGGCGCTGGCGCTCGCCAACAATTCTCGCTACGGCCTCGCCGCCTCCGTCTGGTCGGAATCGATCAACGTCACGCTCGACGCTGCGGCGCGCGTGAAGGCGGGCGTGGTCTGGATCAATTCGACCAACCTCTTCGACGCTGCCGCCGGCTTTGGCGGCTATCGCGAGTCGGGCTTCGGCCGTGAAGGCGGACGCGAGGGACTCTACGAATATCTCGTGCCGGCGCGGGAGAAGGCCGAGACGAAGGCCGTGAAAGCTGGTGCCGCGGATTTCTCGGGGGCACCGTCTGCGGCACTGTCGAAAGCATCCGGCGACCTGCCGGACCTCGACCGCACCGCAAAACTTTATGTCGGCGGCAAGCAGGCGAGGCCGGATTCCGGCTACAGCTACTCCGTCCATGACGCCGCGGGCGCTGTTGTCGGACAGGCTGGGCTCGGCAACCGCAAGGACATAAGGAACGCCGTGGAGGCGGCGCACGCGGCCGGCAGCTGGTCAGGCGTAAGCGGCCACAACAGGGCGCAGGTCTTGTACTATCTCGCCGAGAATCTGGAGGCGCGCTCCGGCGAATTTCGCGATCGCCTCGTCGAGCTTACCGGCGCGCGAGCGAAAATCGCCGCTGAGGAAGTAGCGCAAGCGGTCCGCCGCATCACGTTCTATGCAGCGCATGCCGACAAATATGACGGCCAGGTGCACGCGACGCGCTCACGGCACGTCACTCTCGCCATGAACGAGCCGTGGGGTGTGATGGGGATTTCGTGCCCGGATGAGGCGCCGCTTCTCGCTTTCGTCTCGCTGGTCGCGCCGGCCATGGCGATGGGGAATCGCGTTGTCGTTACGCCGTCGCCGATTCATCCGCTCGTCATCACGGACTTCTATCAGGTGCTCGACACGAGCGACGTTCCAGCCGGCGTAGTGAACATCGTGACCGGCGATCGCGAGACGCTTGCCAAGACCATAGCCGAGCACGACGATATCGCGGCGTTCTGGTATTTCGGCGCGAAGGAGGGAAGCGCGCGCGCCGAAGCCGCGTCGATCGGCAATCTCAAGGCAACATGGGTCAATCATGGGCGGGTGGTCCGATGGTCCGATCCACTGGAAGGGCAGGGGCGGGTCTATCTTCGTCACGCCACCCAGGTGAAGAACATCTGGGTGCCCTACGGGGAGTAGGAACGCCGGCCGGCGGCGCTTCAATCGAGCGATTGCGGCTTCCTTTCCTCGGTCATGCTTCCCATGTTGCAAGCGCGAGACAGACTTGTGCTTTTGCGTGCGCTGCAACAGAATGCCGGTCCTCTGGAAGTCGCAAGAACGCAACCAATTGAGATCACATAATTTTCTTGCCAGGCAGGAATGCCGTTAGAAGGTGAGATTGAGGTGAACATGGACGACAAGAAGGCCACTCTGACGATCGGCAACGAGACCTGGGACTTCGACATCCTGAGAGGGACCACGGGCCCCGAGGTCATCGATATCAGCAAGCTCTACGAGAGGACCGGGCGGTTCACCTTCGACCCGGGCTTCACCTCCACGGCGGCCTGCGCCTCCTCGATCACCTACATCGACGGGGAGGAAGGCATTCTCCTCTATCGCGGCTATCCGATCGACGAGCTGGCCGAAAACCGGAATTTCCTCGAGACGGCCTACCTGCTTCTCTACGGCGAGCTGCCGACGCCGGAGCAGGAGGAGGATTTCGAATATCGCGTGACGCGGCACACCATGATCCACGAGCAGATGGCGCGCTTCTACAGCGGTTTTCGGCGCGACGCGCATCCGATGGCGATCATGTGTGGCGTGGTCGGCGCGATGTCGGCTTTCTATCACGACTCAACCGACATCCATGACCCCTACCAGCGCATGGTCGCATCGATCCGGATGATCGCAAAAACGCCGACGATTGCGGCGAACGCCTTCAAATATTCGGCCGGGCAGCCCTTCATCTATCCGAAGAACAGCCTCGACTACGCCTCGAATTTTCTCAACATGTGCTTTGCCGTTCCATGCGAGGAGTACGAGGTCAAACCGGTCCTCGCCCGCGCCATGGATACGATCTTCATTTTGCACGCCGACCATGAGCAGAACGCTTCGACCTCGACAGTGCGTCTCGCGAGCTCTTCGGGCGCCAATCCGTTCGCCTGCATAGCTGCCGGCATCGCGAGCCTCTGGGGTCCAGCGCATGGCGGCGCCAACGAGGCGGCGCTGCAGACGTTTGCCGAGATCGGCACGAAGGACCGCGTGCCGCAATTCATCGCCAAGGCGAAGGACAAGAACGATCCGTTCCGCCTCTCCGGCTTCGGCCACCGCGTCTACAAGAGCTACGATCCGCGCGCCAAGGTCATGCAGAAAATCTGCCATGAGGTGTTGAACGAGCTCGGCATCAACGATCGACTGCTCGAGGTCGCCCTGGAGCTTGAACGGATCGCGCTCTCCGACGAGTACTTTATCGAACGAAAACTCTATCCGAACGTCGATTTCTATTCCGGCATCACGCTCAGGGCGCTCGGCTTTCCGAACAACATGCTGACGGTGCTCTTCGCCGTCGCGCGCACCGTCGGCTGGGTCGCGCAGTGGAACGAGATGGTGGAGGACGAGACACAGCGGATCGGCCGCCCCCGCCAGCTCTATACCGGCGCGACGCTGCGGAACGTGCCGCCGCGGAGCTAGCCAAGCGGTTTCGCCGGGGCGCGATCCGCAATAAGACTGACGCCATGCGCGATGTTTTCCTCTGCGATCCCGTTCGCACGCCTATCGGACGCTATGGCGGCGCCCTGTCGCGCGTGCGCACTGACGATCTCGCGGCGGTGCCGATCCGCGCGCTTCTCGAGCGCCATCCGTCCATTTTCGATCGGGTCGACGAGGTGTTTTTCGGCTGCGCCAACCAGGCGGGCGAGGACAACCGCAACGTGGCGCGGATGGCGCTTCTCCTCGCCGGGCTGCCGGAGACGACGCCCGGCGTCACGCTGAACCGGCTCTGTGCTTCGGGCCTCGACGCCGTCGGGGCGGCGGCGCGCGCCATCCGCTCGGGGGACATCGAGCTGGCGGTTGCCGGCGGGGTGGAATCGATGTCGCGCGCGCCGTTCGTCATGGGGAAGGCGGCGGAGGCTTTTCAGCGAACCGCCGAGATGCATGACACGACCTTGGGCTGGCGCTTCATCAATCCGCTGATGAAGGAGCAATATGGCGTCGATTCAATGCCGGAAACCGCCGAAAACGTCGCCGAAGAGTTCCAAGTGAGCCGCGCCGATCAGGACGCTTTCGCCCTCCGCTCGCAGCAGCGGACGGCAAAGACCGTCGCCGAGGGCCGGTTCGCGGATGCGATCGTCCGAGTCGCGGTGCCGGGCGCAAAGGGGGCGCCGATAGCGGTCGCCGCGGACGAGCATCCACGCCCGGAAACTACGCTCGATGCGCTTGCCAAGCTGCGGCCGATCGTGCGTTCGGGCGGCACGGTAACGGCCGGCAATTCATCGGGCGTGAACGACGGCGCGGCGGCAATGATCCTCGCCTCCGCCGAGGCCGTCGAACGGCATGGCCTGAACCCGCTCGCGCGCATCCTCGGCATGGCGTCCGCCGGGGTGCCGCCGCGCATCATGGGGATCGGGCCGGTCCCGGCGGTGACCAAGCTCAGCGAGCGGCTCCGTATCAATGTCGTCGATTTCGACGTGATCGAACTGAACGAAGCTTTCGCCAGCCAGGCGCTCGCCTGCCTGCGACAGCTCGGCATTCCCGACGACGCCGAGCACGTCAACCCGAATGGTGGGGCAATCGCGCTTGGCCATCCGCTCGGCATGTCGGGCGCGCGGATCGCCGGAGCTGCCGCGCTGGAGCTCGAACGCCGCGACGGCCGCTATGCTCTCGCCACGATGTGCGTCGGCGTCGGACAGGGCGTCGCGATGGCCTTCGAGCGGGTGGGGTAGGGGGCGCGATCGTCGTTCAGGCGGCGATCGAGTCGCTTGAACGGGAATTGGCCTCCGCGAATTTTCGCGCGCGATCCAGCGTCAGCTGCCAAGTATAGGTCGATTGCAGGCGCCAGTCTTCCGGCGCGCTCTGCCGGGTCGGTTCGAGATAGGAGAGATAGCCGTAGAGGATCTGCGCATCCTCCCGCTTCACGTCTGCCTTGCAGCGATTGATCAACCGCGCGAGCTGTTTCCCGCGCTCGCCCTTGTCGAGCCCGGCGTGGGACAGGATGCGCGAATAGGTCCGCTCCTTGAAGAAGAGCGCGCGCGCACTCGCATCAAGCTGCTCCGCTTCTGCGTCCGTCACGGCTTTGAGCTTGTGAAAGCGCTCGAGCGTGGCCTCAACGTTCACCAGCGCTTCGCTGAGGGGGAGGTATCCAAGTTCTGCCGGACCATGGACCTGTGCGACAGCGGCGTCGTCCGTCAGCTCGCCTGAGCGGTAGCGCTCAAACACCGCGCCGATGCCGATCATCCCGAATTCGGCGCATTCGGCGGCGCGGAGCGCGCCCATGCTGGCGGCGCCGAACACCTGCACGCCCTGTTGGAGCGCGTAGAGGATTTCCTTGTGCCAGGGGGCGGCGACATCCTCGTAGCGGCCGTCGACGAGTCCGATCGCGGTCGCGCCCTCGACGACGGCGCGCGCGATGTCACCCTGGGCGGCCGGGCCGCGGCAGTCGACCGCGTCGCCGCCGGTGCTGGCCGCGGAAAAATCGAAGCCATAGAGGCTTGGGCCGGCGAAGAATATCTTCATGCGGCCCCCATCGCGTTCATCGCGCGCTGTCCAAAGCGCTGGCGCCGGCCGCTTGCCGGGTGCTCCAGCTCGGGTACGAGCACCTTGGCGACGGAGAATCCGTGCTCGTCGGACTCGATCGGGACCACGATCACCGAGGTGACGCCGATCCCGTGAAGCCGCGTCAGGATGAAGTGGAGATTATCCGCCGGCTCGTACGGCTTCTCCTCGGCAAGCCCCGTCCGGCTTACGGGATCGGCCTTCATGTAGATGGTGAGGTCCGCCTTGAGCGGGGTCTGGTAGAGATTGGGGTCGAAGTCGTCGCGGGCGCCGGTGATGCTGGTCACACGGCTCTGCGCCGCCTCGGTGATGGCGCGGACGGTGGCGCGAGCGGGCGAGGGATGGCAGCCCGAGCCGCTCGAAAGGTCGAAGTGCTTCCAATGCTTTTCGTGGCCGTCGGGCTTCGGCGCAACGACGGCGAAGAACACCGGAACGCCGACGTTGCTGGTGACGTCGAAGAGGCGGAGCTGGAAGCCGGAACGGTCGATCCGCTCGGCGAGCTCGTCGACGCCGCTGTCGCTCAGCGAAGCGGGGTCGACGCAGGCGTCTAATACCTGGCCGTCGGAGCGGAATTGCCAGAGCACGCACGCATCGCGCTCGACCCGCTCGCAGAGCCCATGCACCACGGCCTCGAGCATGACATTCCCGGAAGCGAGCCCGTCGCTCGATTGCCAGAACCGGCTTCGCCCGCCGCTCTCTTCGTGCGGGATAATCGCTGCGGCGTCGGCCGGCACCCAGACCGTCTTCTGCTGCAGGAGGTCATATCCCTCCACCCAGGCTACTTCGTCGGTTTCGGTGATGGGTTGCTCGCCGCGCGCAATAAGGTTGTTGAGCGACATCGGAAACTCGCCGGCGTTCATAAGATCGCGCGCCGTCGAGATACGCCGGGGAACTGGAAACAACTCGGCACTTGCGATCTCGGCCGCTTCCATGACCGCCGATGCCTGCGCCGCCGGATCGGTCAGGCCCTTGCCCTGACTGACCGCGAGTGTCTTGGAATTCGGCCGGATCGCCATCCACACCGGGATGCCGATCCGATCGAGGCCGGTCACATCGGCGAGTCGGGTTATCCCGAAGCGGGGGAACATCGACCGCATCCGGGCGACCGTCTCGTGTGCGCGGTGCAGCCGATCGGAATGAGCTTCGGCTGCACCGCGCTCTTTCAGCAGCGCGATTTCCGCATGTAGGAAGTCCGGAAGTCGCGCCGCTTGCATGTCCGGCCTCAGGCGCCCGGATAGAGGTTGTGCGACGCAGCGTCGGAACGAGGCTCACCGCTCGCGAAGAGGTGGTGCGACGCAGCGTCGGAACGAGGCTCACCGCTCGCGAAGAGGTGGTGCGACGCAGCGTCGGAACGAGGCTCACCGCTCGCGAAGAGGTGGTGCGACGCAGCGTCGGAACGAGGCTCGTGGTCCGCATAGAGGCTATGCGATCTGGCTTCGGTTCTCGCGAAGAACTGGTGCGATGCCGCGTCCGAGCGACGCTCGTTCAGTTTGATTTGAATGATGTCCTTCATACTTTTCTCCTCTCCAAAAACGGCGCAATACGTCACTTCCACGCTCAGGCTGCATCCAGCCTGGAGTGCAAACACGTGCTTGCTTCGGGGGCGGGGCGCGGTCCGCGAGATCGGCCTGACCGCACCGCCTAGTTCTTAGTTCGAGCGACTCTGCATCGGTGAGCCGCAGCCACTTCACGTCTTTGAACTTCCTCGGAGCGCGAAAAGCCTCCTATCCCTCGCGCAAAGATCAGCCTAAGATCAGTCGAAGCCAGCTTGGCGCAGGCCCTGCTCGTAACGGCGCGCAAACGCCGGGTCTCGAATCGGCAGAATCGAAAGCCATGCGCTGACGCTGAAGTCCGGGTGGATTTCTTTCGCCATCCGAACGTAATCGCGGGCTTTTTCTTTCTCACCCAGCATTGCCCAAGAAGCCGCAATCAACCTAAAGGCAGGGCTCTGGTCTCTCATGCGCGACATGGATGCTATGGCATCAGAGTATCGCTCGAGCTGAAAATTAACATCGCCGGCAGTCCACCAATAAGAGTCGGGGGCCAGCGGATTCAGCTCGATAGCCCGATCGATCTTTTGTAGCGCCGAAGGCGCCTCGCAGGAATGCTGGAGCGCATCGGCGAAATCCATGAGAAGGTCTGCATGTTGCGGATTACGCCGCTCGGCGAGGCTGAAGGCTTCGAGGCTTTCATCAAAGCGGCGGGTATAGATGTTGCAGAGACCGAGCACGCGATAACCCCGCGCGTCGTCCGGGTCGATTTCAAGCGATCGGCGGGCAAGCTGCTCGGCCTCGACCAGGAGCTCGCTATCGCCGCGTGCCATCAAAAGCCACTCGAGATGGAGGGTATGTGCCAGGCCGCTGATCGCCGGGACGAAGTCGACACAGCTATTCAGCGATGCCTTGAACGCGCGGCGGGCTTTCCGAACGCTTGGAAGGTCAAGAGTGCGCAGGAGTCGTTGGCCGGTCAGAAAGAGGTGATAGGCAGTCGGATCCTGCTCGACATCGTATCTGGAGAGCTCAACACGTTCGATTGTATCGACGAGGAGCGAAACGATGCGCACCGAGAGTTCCTTGTAGTGCTTTGCGACACTCTCCCGGCTGAACTCATATTGCTCGACCCAAATGATGTCCCGGCTGATGGCATTGACGAGCCTGACAACGAGCAGTGCCTCGCTGTCTCGGCTCTGCAATTGAGTCTCGACCGCGTAGTCGATCCGGAAAGCACGCAAGAGGGCTCTTTTGCCATTTTGGCTGAGCTCCCACGCTGTGTGGGGAGCAACCACGGAAAGTGACTTGAACCGACACAGTCCGATCGTAATGTCCTCGACGAGAGAAGCGGCGAGCTGATGAGCGTAATCTTGGGCTCCGCTTGCTACCGGGGGCAGGATCGTGACGCGGGGCACTCCGGAGCGGAGCGCCGCCATAGGAATGATCGCATCTCTGTCGTCGGAGTCGATATTGAATTCGATTGAAGCCGCAGAGACATCAAGCGGAGGAGTTTCAATAGCCGTTTCCTCCGGCACGGATCGCGCGCTCTGCAGCTCACGAAAAAGCTCTACCGTTGCTGAATCGGGTTCGACACCTAGGTCGGCGCTGAGCCTCTCTTCGAGATTGCGATAAACGTCGCGTACTCGCGCCGGCTCGCCATCATCGGCAAAAAGCCGCATCAAAGTCCGGTGGCTGGTCTCATTGTAGGGGTCGACCTCAATCAGCCGGCGGGCCGCGATGCGCATCGATATCCGATCGGCATCGGCCGCGGTCGGCTCCAGTCTCGTTGTCACGGCGCTGACGAACGCATCGCGAAGCTTCGTCCGCTGGACCTGCAGCCACTCGCCAGACTCGGCTTCATCCCACTGCAGCCCCTCGAGCAACTCGCCGCGATAGAGGTCGCAGAGTTTGGCCAGGTCGCTCGGATCGACCGTTGCGGAAATTTTCTGGAATTCGGCAAGGTCAATTTCGACCGACTTCGCCAAGCGAATGTGATCTCGCTCCTCGTGGATCAGCTCGAAGCCATACTCCTTCTGGCGCTGGCGTATGCGCAGCAGGAATTTTCGCAAATTCGTCGCTGCAGTCTTCGCGTCGGGGGTTTCCCAGAGGAACTGCCGAAGCGCTGCGCGTGAGGCCGGCGCCCTACCGCTGGTCAGCAAAATGTACGCGACGAGAGCGAAGGCCTTGGCCGGAATCGGGATGAGCCTGCCTTGCTCATTGAGCAGCTGCGGTGGACCCAGGAGTGTGAGCTTGCACACCATACCCCGACGGGACTCCCAATTTCCGGCTATTGCCGGACGGTGATTGCGCACTAATTCCACTCGGCTCACAAGCAAAAGTACTCATGATGCATCGTACCGTGGTTAACGATAGTGATGCATTAACCAAGTGTAAATTCGCACGCACAGGGTGCAGCCACGCTTGTGCCACGCTCTGCCACGTTTTTGACACGCGTTCCGAGGTTCACATTCGCACCGACAAGACGCGATGAGGCCAATGGAACGATCATACACGATCCTCCTCGACAAGGGAGGCCGGTACGCGCGGCAGTACCGGAGCAGCCTAACCTTCGACCAACCACTTGAGCTTGCGTCGCGCTTGTCGGCCGATGCCCCGCGCCCAGCCATTCATCGCGAGAAGCTGACCGCGCAGGAGTTGCAGGAACTCACGCGGGAGCCGGACTTCGTTGCTGCCGCCGAGATCATGCGGACGCGGCTGTTGTCGCCGGTGCCCGACGGTGCCTTTGAGGAAAGCGTCGCGAGGGTCGCCGGCAGCCGCCGACGTCAGTCTTGGGGCATTGCCGCGGTAGGCGCCGACCGATCGAAATTCTCCGGCGCGGACGTCACAGTTGCCATGCTCGATACCGGGATCGACGCGGAGCATCCCGCCTTTCGCGACGTCGACATCGTAGAAAAGGATTTTACCGGCACCGGGAACGGCGATACCGACGGGCACGGAACGCATTGCGCCGGAATCCTCTTCGGGCAGAACGTCGACGGCGTACGCATCGGCGTCGCCCCTGGGGTGCGCAGAGCATTGATCGGCAAGATTCTGGAGCGCGGCGGCGGCGATTCCGACATGCTGATCCGCGGCGTGTTATGGGCGCACGAACAAGGCGCGCACGTCATTTCGATGTCGGTCGGCTTCGACTTCGAAATGACCGTTGAAGCGCGCCTCGAGCAAGGCTGGATCGGCGAGCTGGCGACGGCGGTGACGCTCGAAGCCTACCGCGCAAACATCCGACTGCTCGATCGCCTGCTGCAAATGTTGCGCATGCAGGAGCCGTATACCGGAGGTGCGATCATGGTCGCCGCCGCCGGCAACGATTCGAGCCGGGGGACCGATGGTGAATACATCATGTCGGCTTGTCCGCCCTCCGGTTCCGACAAGATCGTCTCGGTCGGCTCCCTGGATCCGGACCGCCTCGGCAGGGGGTACTGCGTGTCCAGCTTCTCAAACAGCGGGGTGGAGATCACCGCGCCTGGCCGCGGCATCACCTCGGCCGCTGCGGGCGGGGGATTGAAAGTGCTGAGCGGAACCAGCGTGGCGGCGCCGCACGTGGCGGGCGTGGCCGCTTTGTGGTGGCAGGCGGTCAGACAATCCGACCTGCCCGCAAACGCCACGGTTGTTCGAGGGAAGCTGGTCGGGAGCGCGCAGGCGAAAGGCTTTTCGCCGGCGGTCTACCCGGCCGAGCGCGGTGCCGGCCGCGTCTCGGCCCCGCAGGACGGACTGGCGATTTCGTCGAGATCGGCGGAGCGCGGCGCGCGAAGCCCGTGGCCGCGCGGCGACCTTGCCTGGGCTGCTGAAGGGCCCCGAAGGATGGCCGGCTCCGATTTCGAGCCGATATCGATCGACATTGGCAGAGCCCGCTCGGCCTCGCCCGGCAGGCGCCGGGACCTCTGCTGACGGCCTGTCACGCTTCGGCCACGCCGGGGGGAGT
The DNA here is from genome assembly GCA_964440525.1 of uncultured Propylenella sp. Taxonomy (GTDB): domain Bacteria; phylum Pseudomonadota; class Alphaproteobacteria; order Rhizobiales; family Afifellaceae; genus DASWJZ01. Next base: position 17,812 of record CAYTTC010000007.1, read on the forward strand.
TGAATGCCAATCATGGTGGACTGGCGGTTGGCGTAGGAATTTGGGAGGGACAACGTGTGAGTGAGCCAGGCGAACCAAGCTTCCCGCTCTCGCTCGATGTCGTGCGGGCGCGGATCTTCTATCTTGCGAGTGACGTCGAGCCGGTCAGCCCTCCGGCTGCAATGCTCCTCAGGGCCGTTGCCGACGCCATCGAGGAAGGCGGCAGCGCCGCCGGGCAACTCAACGAGCCCGCGAATTCGAATGGCGCCCTTGCCGCGGGGTTTTCCCAAGCGTCAGCGATTCGGACCCTCGGCTCTCGCGGGCGAGATGCAGCACCAGCTTCAGAACGGCGCCTCGGAGTTGTGAGTTCGCAATCCGGCTATAAGCGCTGAGGAGGTCAGCCGCGCCGGGTATCAAGAAGAGGCTCTGTCCCGGTGACGCCTGCGGCTTCGACGAATTCACTGCGCTGAGGGCGGCGAAGAAGTAACCGATCGGCGCATCGAGCGCCTTGCTTGCATTGCCGAGCCGCACGGCGCCCATTCGTGCGGCGCCGCTTTCGAAATTTTCAATTTCCCGCACGCTGACGCCAAGGATCCGAGCCAGGCGCTGCTCGCTCATGGCGTGTTGCTTGCGGCGCAGGCGAACACGCGACCCCACGATCTGGTCACCCGAGGTCACTTTCCTCGACATCGCGCTCCCCCGCCAAGAGCTGATCGGGATGCGCGCCACCCGTCCAGGCTGTCCCCGTGGGCGCGCACTCACATCAACGGTTGCGATACGCCGAATTACGCCGGACCGTTCAAGAAGTCCACTGTGGCTGGTGCAAAGCTCGTACGGCGACGCAGGGAAGAAGATGGACCCCAATCATTTCCGCAACGGCGCGCAGGATTCCCGCACAATGAGGGTGGGCTGCAGGACGAGCCGCTTGGCGGGCTTGTTGGAGGGCGGGTGATCCGGTCGACCAGCAGGCGGACCGCCTCAAGGCCATCTCGCTGACCGGCTGGCGCACCGTCGTGCCAGCTAATCGTTTAGCTATCTATTTCATCGCCTTCATACCGCTTACCTACTGATTTTGCTACAGATCTTGCTGCGAGGGGAGTCCTTGACGGTTCCATTGGCGAAACGGTTCATCCGATGATCGGAGCCGAGCGCGTCGCCGACGACAAAGGCCACCGCCCCGCCGCGCAAAGGGGAGATTTGGCGCCACACGTTGCCGCGTAGGCTCGCTCTCTTGCCCGGTCCCTTCAAGTTCCCATAGATGCCGGTCGGTGCGAGAGAGGCTGCGGAGATGGCTGAACCGGCGTGCGACAGGATTTTCCGCGATGCCCGGCTTCTGACCTGCGACCCGGCGCGGCCCGATCTCGGGCTCATCGAGCGCGGGGCGATAGCCGTCAAGAACGGCCGTATCCTCTACGCCGGGGCGGAGGCTGAGCTCCCGGCTGCGCTCAAATCGGCCGCTAAGACGACGGACTTCGAGGGCCGTCTGGTCACACCCGGCCTGATCGATTGCCACACCCATCTCGTCTTCGCCGGCGACCGCGCTGCCGAATGGGAGATGCGCCAGCGTGGCGCGAGCTACGAGGAGATTGCGCGGGCCGGCGGCGGCATCTTGTCAACGGTCAAGGCGACACGCGCGGCAAGCGAGGATGAGCTCGTGGCGTCGGCGCTCCCGCGCCTCGACGCGCTCATTGGAGAAGGTGTCACGACGGTCGAGATCAAGTCCGGTTACGGCCTCGATCGCGAAAACGAAGCGAAGATGCTGCGTGCCGCGACGCGGCTGGCGCGCGAGCGCGACGTGACGGTCGTTCGCACTTTTCTCGGCGCGCACGCGCTGCCGCCCGAGGCCGGCGGCGACAAATCCCGCTATATTGCGCAGGTCTGCGACGAGCAGCTCCCTTATGTCGCGAAGGAAGGCCTCGCCGACGCGGTCGACGGGTTTTGCGAAAAGATTGCCTTCTCGCCGGACGAGATGGCGCGCGTCTTCGACGCCGCTCGCAGGCATGGCCTTCCCGTAAAACTCCACGCCGAGCAGCTCTCCAATTGCGGCGGCGCGAAACTCGCCGCGCGCTATGGTGCGCTCTCCGCTGATCATCTCGAATATCTCGACGACGAGGGTGTTGCGACGCTTGGCCGGGCGGGGACGGTAGCGGTGCTGCTTCCCGGCGCCTTCTACTTTCTGAAGGAGACGCAAAAGCCGCCGGTCGAAGCGCTCCGGCGCGCTGGCGTTCCGATGGCGGTGGCGACCGATTGCAATCCGGGCTCTTCGCCGCTCACCTCGCTTCTCCTTGCCATGAACATGGCGGCGACGCTCTTCGGCCTAACCGTGGAGGAGTGCCTCCTCGGCGTGACCCGCAACGCCGCCCGCGCGCTTGGAAAACTCGCCGAGATCGGCACACTCGAAGCCGGCAAATGCTGCGATCTCGCGGTCTGGGACGCCGAGCGGCCGGCCGAGTTCATCTATCGAATGGGCTTCAATCCGCTCTATGCTCGCATCCGGAGGGGGCGATGAGCGGGATTGTCCTGAAGCCCGGCGCCGTGCCGCTCGCCGATTGGCGAAGCATCTATCGCGGCGCGGGCGTCACGCTAGATCCCGCCTGCCGCGGGGGCGTCGTGGCGGCGGCTGAGCTGGTCGCGTCGATCGTCGAGAAGGGCGAGCCGGTCTACGGCATCAATACCGGCTTCGGGAAGCTCGCGACGGTCAAGATCGACGCCGCCGATCTGACGAGGCTGCAGCGGAACATCGTACTCTCGCACGCCGCGGGGGTAGGGGAGCCGACGCCGGGCGCGGTCGTGCGGCTGATGATGGCGCTGAAGCTTGCGAGCCTCGCGCAGGGCGCCTCCGGCGTGCGGCTCGAAACGCTCGATCTGCTCGAGGCCATGCTCATTTGGGACGTGATTCCGGTGGTGCCGTCGCAGGGCTCGGCCGGCGCCTCCGGCGACCTTGCGCCGCTCGCCCATATGACCGCCGTCATGATCGGCGTCGGCGAAGCCTATTCGGACGGCGCAATGGTGCCGGCCGTCGAGGCGCTGGCCGCAGCCGGGCTGAAGCCGATCGAGCTCGGCCCGAAGGAGGGCCTGGCACTCCTCAACGGCACGCAGTTTTCGACCGCCTTCGCGCTCGCCGGCTTCTTCGAAGTAGAGCTTGCCTTCCGTTCGGCGCTCGTCACCGGCGCGCTCTCGACGGACGCGGCGCGCGGGTCCGACGCGCCCTTCGATCCACGCATCCATCGTCTCAGGCGCCACCAGGGTCAGATCGACGTGGCGGACGCACTCCGCGCGCTGATGCAGGGAAGCGCCATTCGCGAGTCGCACCGCGTCGGTGACGAGCGCGTGCAGGACCCATACTGCATCCGCTGTCAGCCGCAGGTGATGGGGGCGGCGCTAGACGTGCTCAAGAGTGCGGCCGCGATGCTTGCGACCGAGGCCAACGGCGTTTCCGACAATCCGCTGATCTTTCCCGAGGACGGGGAGGCGCTTTCCGGCGGCAACTTTCACGCCGAGCCGGTTGCTTTCGCCGCCGACATGATCGCGATCGCGCTTTGCGAGATCGGGTCGCTCAGCGAACGGCGGACCGCCATGCTCGTCGATCCGGCGCTCTCCGGGCTGCCGGCGTTTTTGACCCCGCGACCGGGGCTGAACTCCGGCTTCATGATCCCGCAGGTGACCGCGGCCGCGCTCGTCTCGGAGAACAAGCAAAAAGCTTTTCCGGCGAGCGTCGATTCGATCCCGACCTCGGCCAACCAGGAAGACCATGTCTCCATGGCGGCGCACGGGGCGCGGCGGCTGCTTCCCATGGCCGACAACCTTTTCGCGGTGCTCGCGATCGAACTCCTTTCGGCGGCGCAGGGCTGCGAGTTCCATGCGCCGCTTCTGTCGAGCCCGCCGCTTGAAAAAGTTCGCTCCACCTTGCGCGAGAAGGTGCCGAGGCTCGACGAGGATCGGCACTTGCACCCCGACATCGAGGCGGCAATCGCCCTTATCCGGAGTGCCGCGATTGTGAACGCGGCCGGAATCGAATTGCTTCCGAGGCTCGCCTGAGAGCGGTGGATGAGTGACGTTGTCGACATCCGGCGCGGAAACCTCCCGCTTCTCCTCAGCATTCCGCATACGGGGACGGAGATTCCGCCGGAGATCGAAGCGGGCCTCGTCTCCGGCTGGCTCGCCCGCAAGGACACGGATTGGTGGATCGAGCGCCTCTATGACTTTTCGGGCGATCTCGGCGCCACCATTCTCCGCGCTACTCATTCGCGGACGGTCATCGACGTGAACCGCGACCCCTCCGGCGCCTCGCTCTATCCCGGCCAGACCACGACCCGACTTTGCCCGACCGAGACATTCGACGGAGAGCCGCTCTACAAGCCGAACCGCGAGCCGGACGCGTTGGAGATCGACCGCCGCCGTCGGCTCTATTTCGATCCATACCACGCGGCGCTTTCTGGCGAGATCGCGCGGTTGCGGCAATCGCATCCCCGCGTCGTCCTCTTCGACTGCCATTCGATCCGCTCGGTGATCCCGCGGCTTTTCGAAGGCGAGCTTCCGCATATGAATATCGGCACGAACTCAGGCACGAGCTGCGACCTGGCGTTCGCTCACGTGGTTGCGGCGATCTGCGACGTCTCCGGATTCTCATGGGCGTCAAACGTTCGCTTCAAGGGCGGCTGGATCACCCGCAACCATGGCCGCCCCGCGCTCGACGTCCACGCGGTGCAGATGGAGCTTGCCTGCCGATCTTATCTGCGCGAGCCGATTCCAGTCGTCGATGAAGCGAACTGGCCGCCGGCCTATGACGAGGCGCACGCCGCCGAGATGCGCAGCGTTTTGAAGTCCATTCTCAGAGCCTGCCTCTCATTCGCGTGCCGGGAGCCCGGTTGAATCCGAGGAGAGAAAGGTCTATGTGACTACATGTAGTCACATAGACGGAGGAGACGGCCCATGAAGGCAATGCAATTGCGTGAGGCCAAAGCGAAGTTTTCCGCGCTTGTTCAGGCTGCAGAGAAGGGCGAAACGACGATCGTGACCAAGAACGGTCGGCCGGCGGCGAGGATCGGACCGATTGAAGAGGCTGGCCATGCTCAGCCGGAAAATAAGCCGAACTTTGCTGACTGGCTGATGTCCATGCCTCATGACATCCCCATTCGCCGGAATCGCTCGCGCGCACGCAGCGTGAAGTTTTGAGACAGTTTCTGCTCGACACCAGTGTGGTGTCTGCATTTGGACCGGGCAAACCGCCGACAGGCCCCTCGATCACCGCTTGGTTCAGGACGAACGCAGATCAATTGTTCATCTCCGCGGTGACGGTGATGGAAGTAGAAAGCGGTATCAGGCAGTTTGCCAGGACCGGCTCAACCCGTCGTCTTGCGGACCTCACTGCCTGGCTGGCTACGGTGATGGTGGACTTCCAGGATCGAGTGCTACCGTTTGAAGAGAAAGCCGCGATGACGGCCGGGCGTTTGGAGGCGGTCGCTTTGGCAAAAGGCCGACACCCGGGCCTGTCGGACATTGTCATCGCTGCGATCGGCGAGGTGCGCGGCATGACTATTCTCACGCAGAATCTTCGCCATTTCGAACCGCTTGAGGTTGCCTGCCTTAATCCGTTCAGGGAGCTGCCATCGGGACTGACCTCATGACCCGCATCGACAACGACCGAAAAATCCGTGCTCCACGCGGCACCGAAATTTCCGCCAGATCATGGCTGACCGAGGCGCCGCTTCGCATGCTGATGAACAACCTCGACCCGGAAGTGGCGGAGCGGCCGGGCGAGCTCGTCGTCTATGGCGGCATCGGGCGCGCCGCGCGCGACTGGGAGAGCTTTGACCGCATCGTGGCGGCGCTGCGGCGACTTGAGTCGGATCAGACTCTGCTCGTGCAGTCCGGCAAGCCTGTCGGCATTTTTCGCACGCATGCCGACGCGCCGCGCGTGCTGATCGCCAATTCCAACCTCGTGCCGCATTGGGCGACCTGGGACCATTTTCACAAGCTCGATCGCCTCGGCCTCATGATGTACGGCCAGATGACGGCGGGCTCGTGGATCTATATCGGCAGCCAGGGCATCGTTCAGGGCACCTACGAGACCTTCGTCGAGATCGGCCGCCGGCACTATCAGGGCGATCTCTCGGGCCGTTGGATCCTGACCGCGGGGCTCGGCGGGATGGGTGGCGCACAGCCGCTGGCCGCCACCATGGCCGGCGCCTCCATGCTCGCCGTCGAATGCCAGCCGAGCCGCATCGAGATGCGGCTGAAAACCGGCTACCTCGACAAGGAGGCGAAAGACCTCGACGAAGCGCTCGCCATGATCGAACGCTCCTGCCGGGAGAAAAAGCCTCTATCGGTTGGCGTTCTCGGCAACGCGGCGGAGTTTTTTCCCGAGCTCGTCCGCCGCGGCGTCCGACCCGACGTCGTCACCGATCAGACCTCGGCGCACGATCCACTGAACGGCTACCTGCCGAAGGGATGGACGCTGGCCGAATGGTTTTCGCGGCGCGAAAGCGATCCGAAGGCGGTCGAGAGAGCGGCGAAGCACTCGATGGCCGAGCACGTGCGCGCCATGCTCGACTTCCACAGAATGGGCGTGCCGACGCTCGACTACGGCAACAATATTCGGCAGGTGGCGAAGGAGGAGGGGGTCGAGAACGCCTTCGATTTTCCCGGTTTCGTGCCGGCCTACATCCGCCCGCTCTTCTGCCGCGGCATCGGCCCTTTTCGCTGGGCGGCACTCTCCGGCGACCCGGAGGATATTTTTCGCACCGATGCCAAAGTGAAAGAACTGCTCCCTGACAACAAGCACCTGCATCATTGGCTCGACATGGCGAGGGCGCGCATAAAATTCCAGGGCCTGCCGGCGCGCATCTGCTGGGTCGGGCTTGGCGACCGCCACCGCCTCGGCCTCGCTTTCAATGAGATGGTGGCGAAGGGCGAACTGAAGGCGCCGGTCGTCATCGGCCGCGATCATCTCGATTCCGGCTCCGTCGCCAGTCCGAACCGTGAGACCGAGGCGATGCAGGACGGCTCCGACGCGGTGTCGGACTGGCCGCTTCTGAACGCGCTTCTGAACTGCGCGTCGGGCGCGACCTGGGTGTCGCTCCACCATGGAGGCGGCGTCGGCATGGGTTTTTCGCAGCATGCCGGCATGGTGATCGTGGCGGACGGCACGCCGGAAGCAGCGCGCCGCATCGAGCGCGTGCTGTGGAACGACCCTGCCTCCGGCGTCATGCGCCACGCTGATGCCGGCTACGAGATCGCGCTCGAAAGCGCACGCGAGCACGGACTCGATCTGCCGGGAATTTTCGGCGGCTAGCGACGTGGCCGCGGCGCTCCATTTCGGCACCGGGCTCCTGCCCGAGGGGTGGCGCGAGAATGTCCGCATTCGGATCGACGCCGGCCGGATCGCGGCGATCGCCGCCGATGCGTCTGCCGAGGCTGGTGACGAGCGCCACGCGATTGGCGTCCCCGGCATGCTGAACCTCCATAGCCATGCTTTTCAGCGCGCGATGGCGGGGCTTGCAGAGTATGGGAGCGCCGGCCCGGACGATTTCTGGACCTGGCGGGAGGCGATGTACCGGGTGGCGCTTTCCGTGACGCCCGACGATGTCGAGGCGATCGCCGCGCAGCTCTATGTCGAGATGCTGGAGGCCGGCTTCACGCGCGTCGGCGAGTTCCACTATCTGCATCACGGTACGGATGGCGCGCCCTATGCCGATGTCGCGGAGATGGCGAACCGCATTCTCGCCGCGGCTTCCGCAACCGGGATCGGCATGACGCTTCTTCCGGTCTTTTACGCGCATGGCGATTTTGGCGGCGCGCCTCCGACCGCAGGGCAGCGGCGTTTTCTCTCCGACATCGACGGTTTTTCGCGTCTCTTTGAGGCAAGCCGGCCTGCCGTCGCGAAGCTCGATGGCGGCAATATCGGGATCGCGCCGCACAGCCTGCGCGCTGTGACGCCCGCCGAGCTCGCGGCGCTGCTCCCCCTTTCTCCGGACGGGCCAATTCACATTCACGCCGCCGAACAGGTGCGCGAGGTCGAGGCCTGCCTCGCCTGGTCCGGAAAACGGCCGGTCGAATGGCTCCTTAACAATGTGCCGGTCGACCCGCGCTGGTGCCTGATCCATGCGACCCACATGACGGAAGCGGAGACGGAGGCGCTTGCCGCGCGCGGCGCAACGGCCGGCCTCTGCCCGATCACCGAGGGCAATCTTGGCGATGGCATCTTCAACGGCCGACTCTTCCTGGAGCGCGGAGGGAGTTTCGGAATCGGGACCGATTCAAATGTCCTGGTCGATGTCGCAGCGGAGCTTCGCCAGCTCGAATACGCGCAGCGGCTTCGCGACCGCGCGCGGAACCGGATGGACGTCGACCGAAAATCGACCGGACGCACGCTTTTCGAAAAGGCCGTGGAGGGGGGAACGCGGGCGCTTTGCGGCGGTGCCGCCGGATTCGCCGCCGGAGCGTCAGCCGACATTGTCTCGCTTCGGTCCGATCACATCATGCTCGAAGGCCGGACGGGGGATGGCATTCTCGATGCGTGGATCTTTGCCGCAAGAGACTCTTTGGTCGACGGCGTCTGGACCCGCGGCGTGAAACAGGTCGCGGAGGGCCGTCATCGCCATCGGGACAAAATCCGCGAGCGGTTCCGGAGTGTCATGCGACGGCTGGTCGGGTGACCCCGTGGCTCAATCTCCCTACCGCGCGGGCGACCGCGCGGTCGCCACGCCGGCCGGGCCGATGCGACCGCCGTCGAGGCCGTAGGGGCGCCGAAAGCCAAGCGATTCGAGATCGTGCTCGTCGAGGCCGTAGTTGAAGACGAATGTCGTTTCGCCGACCCTTCGCGTCCTGACACCCTCCGGCAGGACCGTCGTCTTCAGCCCGGCGAATTGCGTCAGCCGGCGCGTGACCGTCCGATGCGCCTCGTCGTCGAGCAGGGCGGCCAGATAGAAGAATTTCTGCTGCCTGACGAGGACTGGCCAGCCGTCGTGGCTTTCTATGAGAATCGGAGCCCTGGTCTCGATCTTGTCGCGCCACTTGACGACATGGCCGCCGCCCTTGACCGGGACCGGCATGTCGTCCGCGAGCGTTTCGACGCGCACGACCTTCACCTCGCGAAGCGAGTCGGGGAGATCCGGCGGCAGGCTGGCGGGGATATGAAAATCCTTTGTCTTTGAGCCGGACCGCGGGCCGACGACGACGAGGGCGTCGGTGCGCGCGAGCGCTTTGCGGAGCGCGTCCGTCCAGGCAAACAGGGTTGGCACGAAGACGAGCTTGTAAGCCGAGAGATCGCTCGTTGCCGATGAGAGGATGTCGACGTCGAGGCCGAGTTTTCGCAATTGCCGATACTGTGCGGCGGCCGCCTGGAAATGGCTAAAGCCCTCCGCATGAGGCTGGATGGCCCATGCCCACGCGCTCTCGTAATCGTAGATGATTGCGCAGTCGGCTGGCTGGGCGGTGGGCGGCGTGTCCATCTTGTCGATTTCGGTTGCCACCTGCCGCGCCTCGGCCATCGCGGGAGCCGGCTGATTGTCCGGGCGAAGCAGCCCGGCATGCATTTGCTCCTGCGCGAAAGGAAGCTGGCGCCAGCGGAAATAGCAGACCGCCTCGGCGCCATGGGCGAACGCTTCCCATGACCAGAGCCTCACCATGCCGGGGAGGGGGTCGGCGTTGAAAGCCGCCCAATTCACCGGGCCGGGCTGCTGCTCCATGATCCAGAAGCGGCCCTTGCCGACGCTCCGGTAGAGGTCGTGATGAAAGGCCTGCAGATCCGGGTCGCCCTGATGGGCGTAGCGGGCTTTTCGGTCCGGCGATGCGCGCCCACCGACGTGGCCGAGCGGGTAAGAATCCCAGCTCGCGAAATCGAGATCCCGGCCGATCTTGAAATGGTCGAAGGCGGTCATGCGGGGCATGTAATTGGTGGCGATCGGCACGTTCGGCGTGATCGTCCGCAAGACGTCCACCTGCACCTTGTTGAAGGCGATGACCTGGTCTGAGGAATAGCGGCGGAAATCCATCCAATGCGTCGGGCTTGCCTCCGCCGGGGTCAGATTGGGGAGCTCGATCTGGTCGAAATCGGCATAGTCCATCGACCAAAAGACATTGCCCCAGGCGGTGTTCAGCGCCTCGATCGCTTCGTACTTCGCCTTGAGCCAGGCGCGGAAGCCCACGAGCGCGGCGTGCGAATAGGAAAGCGTCGTATCGTGGCATCCATATTCGTTGTCGATCTGCCAGGCGGAAAGCCCGGGATGATCCTTCACCCCCGTCGCGATGATCGTCGCGATGCGGGCGCACTCCTCTCGGTATCCGACATGGGAGAAGCAATAGTGCCGGCGCGAGCCGAATTTTCTCACATGGCCTTCGTCGTCGACCTGCAGCATATCGGGCATCTTGTCGACGAGCCAGCGCGGCGGCGTGGCGGTCGGCGTCCCGACGACGACCTTCAGACCGCACGCATGCAGGATATCCATCACCTGCCGCAGCCAATTGAGCTCAATATGCTTCGGCCTCGGCTCTATGCGGCTCCAGGCGAATTCCCCGATCCGCACATAGGTGATGCCGGTTTCGGCCATCCTCTGGGCGTCGGGTTCCCAAAGCCGCTCCGGCCACTGTTCCGGATAGTAGCAGACCCCCAATGCCGGCTTCATTGGCTCCCCCGCACCACGGCCTGGCAGTGCCTCGGCCTCCGAGCACTGCATGGCCGACGCTCCCATTTTCGCGGAAAGCACTCAAGCCCATCGGCGCGTGCTTGCGTAAACGAAATTCGAAAACGGCCTCCGCTCGGATAGGAACGCTCGCTACGGGCACGTGCGCTCGGGCAAGAGGTCATTCTCGGTTCCACGCGGATCGGAAGATGGCGTAAGCTTGGCCGAGAGGAGTCGGAACGCCGCGCATGCCCAAGTTTCGATATCGAGCGCTCGATGCATCCGGCCAGATGGTGGCCGGTGTGATCGAGGCTGCATCCACCGCGGCGGTGGTGCCCGAACTCGAGAAGATCGCGTTCCTGCCGATCGAGATCAAGGACGAGAGCGAACCTGCCGGATTTTCGCTGCGAAAGCTTTTCTCGCGCGGCCCGACGCGCGAGGAGATCAGCGGCATATCCGAAGATTTGGCGACGCTCATCAAGGGCGGCGTGACGCTCGACCGGGCGCTTCTCATCCTGTCGGAAACGGGCGTGCGGCCCGCCGTCGCACTCCTCATGCACGATCTGCACCGCGAAATATCGGCCGGGCACAGCCTGGCGGAGGCCGTCTCGACCCATCCGGAACTGTTTCCCAAGACCTACGCGAAGATGGTGGAGGTGGCTGAGGTCGCCGGAACGCTCGACGAAACACTGCGGGTGATCGCCCATGAACGGCGTCGCGGCGAAAATCTACGGGGTCGGATTTCTTCGGCGCTCGCCTATCCGGCCTTCCTCATTGTGGCCGCCGTGGGTGTTCTCATCTTTGTGCTCGTCGCAATCATCCCGGAATTCGAGCGCGCGCTGGCCGGCTTCCAGGACGAAAACGCGCAGCCCTTCATCTTCGGGCTTTCAAGGACGGTCCGGGCCAACAGCGATCTCTTCGGCCTAGGCGCAATCCTTGCGCTCTCGGCGATTTTCCTCGCTACCCGCAGCCGCGCGACAAGAGGCTTTTTCATGCGGTTGATCGCCCGGATACCGGGGATCCGGGAGCTCGTGCGCCACGAACAGACGGTGGTTTTTTGCGCGACCCTGAGCACGTTGACGCATAGCGGCGTGGATATCTCGACGGGATTGAGGTTAATCCGGGATTTAATGCGGGACGCACGGTCGGCCGAAAAGATCGACCGCGTCGTCGCCAGCGTCCGCCAGGGGCACCGGTTGAGCGAAGCGCTCCTTGACGTGAACATACTTCCGCCCTACGCGGTCCACATGCTGCGAGTGGGTGAGGAATCGGGCGAACTCGATTCGGCGGCGATGCGGATTGCGGGCTTTTACGAGGTCCGGCTCGATCGCTCGCTCACCCGCCTGACAAGCATCTTGGGACCGGCCATAATAATTTTGGTGAGCGCCCTGATCGCTTGGCTTATTATTTCGGTGATCACGGCGTTGCTGAGCGTGAACGAATTATTGATATGACCAAACTCGCGTGCCTGACGGCTGGCTGGCGCCGTCCAACCATCCTGGCGAAGAGAGACCGCAACGGTGGCTTCACGCTCGTGGAGCTGTTGGTCGTGCTGGTGATCCTCAGCCTGATCATGGGCCTCGTCGCGCCGCGTGTCCTCGGCTACCTGTCCGACGCGCGCGTCCGCTCCGCCAAGCTGCAGATCGATTCGCTCAGCGCCGCGCTCGATCTCTTTTACCTTGATGCGGGGAGGTATCCTTCGCAGTCCGAAGGACTCACGGTCCTCGTCAAGCGTCCGCCGAGCATCGACAACTGGAACGGTCCCTATCTGAAGCAGACGGCGCTGCCAGCCGATCCCTGGGGCCATCCCTACGAATATCGGGTTCCCGGCCAGAACGCCCCTTATTTGATCGTATCCCTGGGTTCGGATGGTCGCGAGGGCGGGTCCGACGATGCCGGCGACATCATCAGCAGGTGATCGCGGTCGCGGCGATCGCGGTTTCGCGCTCTACGAGCTCATTCTCGCGCTCGCAATTCTTGGAATGGTCGCGGCCGTCGTGGTGCCGCGCCTGGCGCGCGCACCGGGACCGGTCGAGATCAGAATCGCCGCCGAGGAAATAGCGGCGCTGTTGCGCAGCGACCGGAACATGGCGCTGCGTCTCCGCGCCCCCGTCGTCTCGCATGTCGACGTCACGGATGGGGTGGTTCGCGCCGGAGCGGGCGGGCAGGTCGTGCAAATTCCGCGCGGCATCAAGATCGAGTTCGTCCAATCGAGCCGTGTGCTGGCGAGCGACGGTAGAGGGATCAGGTTTCTCCCGGACGGAGGGTCCTCGGGCGGCGTTCTGACTCTCAGCCGACAGGATTTCTCCTATCGGATCTCGGTCAACTGGCTGACCGCCGGCGTTCGCGTCGCACGGGCCGAGTCGGGCGGATGACTAGGGCGAGGAATTTCCGCGAAGGTGCAGCGGCCGTGGGCCGCTTCGTTGGCGCCTGTCTCGTTTCGCCTCGAGCTGCAGCAAAGAGAGGGCGGCGAGACGCGGGGTTCACATTGATCGAGATGCTGATCGCGGTGGCAGTTCTGGCGGTGCTGGTCGGCATCGTCCCTCGCAGCTTCGTTTTCGCCCGCTCGATCATCGATCATTCGCGCGATTGGATGGGCGCGCGCCTTGTCGCCGAGGCGGTGCTCAACGACGAACTGGTGGGACCGAAGCTTCAACCCGGCGGCCGGGGCGGTCTCATCGATGGCCGCCGGTGGAAGGCTACCCTGCGGCGACACACTGCCATGGGCACGCCCGTCCTTGAGACTGGCCGCATGCTGCTTGACGTGCGGATCGAGGTTGAGGTGGCTGCCGGCAGGACTCTCGAGATCGAGACGATGCGCATCGGTGGGGCGCGATGACGCCGGCAAATTCCGATAGGCAGGCGGGGTTCGCGCTCGTCGAGTCGATCGCCGTGCTTGCGCTGAGCGGACTCGTACTGGTCACGCTTCTGCTCGCAACCGACCTCGTCAGCCGCAATTCCGCCGCCGCCGCTCGAAGCGCCAACGCCATCGAAACGCTGGCGACGGGCCTCGCGGCAATTCGGCGGGACCTTGAAGGTGCGCGCTTTATTCGGGTCGGCGCTGCCCCCGAAGACCCGGTTCTCTTCTCCGGCAAGGCGCAAGCAGTGGCCGTCGCCGTTGCAGACGACCGCTCCGGCGTGGCAGTTGGCGAAAGCCTCGTCTTGATCGCGGCGCGCTATGAGGGCGGACGCGGCGTGCTTGTCAGGTCTTCGGCGCGATTGCTGCCCGGGACCTCCGGATTTGGCGCGGCGGAATTTACCAACCAGGCGGTCCTCGTCTCGGGTCCCTGGAAATACCGGTTTTCCTACGCCGACCTCGAAGCGGGAGCGGAACGCTGGCGCGGCACGTGGACCGCGACGAGCCGCATGCCCGCCGCCATTCGTCTCGAGGTTCTGGACGATTCCGGGCGGCGCGTGCTTACGCCGCTCACCGTCCGCGTGCACATCGATTCCGGTGGCTGTGCCGAGGCGGCGCGCACCGACTGCGCGGCGGATGAACAGCAGGCGGAAGAACAGAATATTTCGGAGGAAGGCGTTGTCCCGCCCGTCGAAGAGTGACGGCTATGTGACGCTGGCCGTCCTGCTGGTAGCCGGATTGCTGGCCGCAATCACCTCCAGCCTCCTGGCGGTTTCGCGTCCAGCCCTCGGCCTGGCCCGCATCGGCGGCGACGAAGTGGCGGCGGAGGCGCTTCTCGATGGCGGTCTCACGACGGCTGCGTTTCTTCTCTTCGGAGCGAAAAAAGCGACGGCCTCGGTCGACGACCTTGTGCTGCGTCTGCGCACCGGCGACATCCGCATCGCCGCCACCGACGAGGGCGGGCGCGTCGACCTCAATTCGGCCGATCAGCCGTTGCTGGCCGGGCTCTATGCGGCGGCGGGCGGCACGTCGATGAGCGCCCAGGCTTTTGCGGGTAGGGTTGCGGACTGGCGCGACGAGGACGGCGATTTGAACGAGGGCGGGGCCGAGGCCGGAAACTACGCGGAGGCGGAGTTGGCCTACGGACCGTCGAACATGGCGTTCCATTCGGTGGAAGAGTCCCGTTTCCTTCTCGGATTGAGCAAGCGCGACTTCGAACGCCTGGAGCCATTCCTGACCGTTTTCAGCGGCAGCACCAAAATTGACCCGCTCGGCGCCTCCGAGACGGTCTTGCGCGCAATTCCGGGCGTCGGGCGTCGGGATATGCAGCAATTGATGCAGCTTCGGCGCAAGGGCGGTCAGAATCGCAAGCGCATAATCGCGTTGATGCCGAACATTTCGCAGTATCTCCTCGAGGAAAACTCAGGCGTCTATCGGGTCGGCGTGCAGGTGCAGCTGACCAATGGCTTCAGCGACGCTGTCGAAGCGGTCATTATTGCGCCGCAGGCCGAGGATAGTTCTGTTTACCGGGTCGTGGCATGGTCGAAGCTTGCGTCCGACGCGCGGCCGCAATGATCGCTGATAGTCCAAATCGAAATCGCATGCGATGCCGTCCATAACCGGAGCTGCACGGAGCCTCGTCGACGAGCTCACCGCTTTCCTCGAGCCAAAGAGGACCGGCGCTCGCCGGCGCAAGCGGCTGATTCTCGTCGAGCGCGGGGACGAGTTCGAATGCTATCGCGTCGGCAGCGGTGGTGTTTCGCTCGTCACAAAAGGCCGCCTCGACGAGCTGGATACCACCAAGCTTCCCCGCCAGCTGCTTTCTCAGCCGCTCGAGGTGCGGCTCGACGGGAGCCGTGTGCTCAGCAAGATATTGCGGCTCCCGGCGGCCAGCCGCGGCTATCTCGATCCGATCGTTCGCCACCAGCTCGACCGGGCCACCCCCTGGGCGGCCGACCGGGTCATCTTCGACTACGTGATCGCGGACGACGAGCCGACGGTTGACGGTCAGATCGCGGTGCGTCTCGTCGCAACTGCGCGCGATGTCCTCGACGGCGTGATGAGCCGGCTCACGGCGGCGGGAATCGAGGCCGACGTGGTGGGCACGTCGGAGGATCCGATCGATCGCCCAAGCGCGGTGAACTTGTTGCAGGCCGAACGCTCCGGGCCACGCGCACTGCTCCGCCGCAAGGTGGAGGCCGCGCTCATCGCCATTTTCCTGATCGGTGTCAGCCTGAGCGCCCTCACCGGATGGCGGCTCTACGCGCTGCACGCGACGGCGGCAGAGGTGCAGGCCGAAACCGACGCGGTGCGCGCGCAGATCGAGTCGGCACGCGCCGGAATGAGCCTTTCCGACAGCCGTCAGCGGCTTGTGGCGCAGAAGCAGGATGAGATCCCGTTGGTGGTTCTCATCGACAAGCTTTCGCAGACCGTTCCGACCAACACATATCTTACCGAGCTCAGCGTCACGGACGGGGAAGTTCACCTGGTCGGACTTACGAGCGATGCTCCGGCCCTGATCGAAACCCTGGAGGCCGCCGACAATCTCTCCGACGTGCGCTTTGTCGCGCCGACGATGCGCGACGAGGGAGCGACCCAGGATCGCTTCGAAATCGCCGCACGCATCGTGCCTTCGGTTGCGGGGAACTGACGCAATGGCCATCGCACCGATCGGAAGCCCGCGGCGGATCGTCGCCCTCCTCGTCGTTTCGCTGATGATCATCATTCCGGCGCTCTGGATCGCGTGGAGCCTTAGCGCGGCGTTGGCCGTTGCCGAGTCGATTACGGATCAGTCGGAGACGCTGGCGTCTCTACAGTCGCGGCTCTCGGCGCTTGCAGCGGGTTCGAAGGGCGCTCAGGCCAATTCAGCGAGCGTCTATCTGCCTGGCAAAACACCTGCAATTGCCGGTGCCGCGCTGCAACGAATAGTGGCGAACACCATCGAGGGAGCCGGCGGCCGACTGGCCGAGAGCGAAATCTCGCGCTCCGAGTCTGCCGAGGAGGAGCCTGGAGTGGTGAAGCTGCGGGTGTCGTTCGATACCGACATCGTCAACCTGCAGCGCATCATCTTCGGGCTGGAGACCGGCGCGCCGATCCTGATGCTGCAAGCAGTCACTGTCGAGGCCGCGGAAACCGCTGGCGCCTCCGAAGGCGAGAGCCCTGGGCTGAGCGTCGTCCTGCTGGTGCAGGGCTATTGGGAGACGTAGCGATGCGAGGATCGCCATTCCCTCTCGCCCTTCTCGTCCTGCTCGGGACGCTCCACCTTTCGTTGGCCCAGGAAGCAGTCGAGCAGCCGCCCCCCGCGCTCAATCCCAATCCGCTTTCCGGCCTCGATCTGGAGAGCCTGACTGCAACGCGTTCGCTTCCGCTGTTCACGCCGTCCAGGACCGCGCCGCCGACGGTCGAGGAGGCGGTCGAGGCGGAGGTTGCGCCAATTGAGCCGCCGGTGGGCCCGGAACAACCGCCGCCCTCGGTCCAGCTCGTTGGGATCGTGCTGACGGAATCGACCGAGACGGCCCTGCTGCTCGATCCGACAAGCAACGAAGTCCACCGCCTCACCTCGGGCGAGGAATATGACGGCTGGCTCTTGAAGATCGTGGACGCGCGCTCAGTGGAGCTCCGCAGCGGCGATCGAGTCGAGGGGCTCAAGATGTTCGAGTCATTCCCCGCTCCGCAGCCTCTGGACGGCATGCCAATGGACATCCCCATCGACGGTATACCGCCGGACATGGAGATGCAGCCTGGAACGGAAGAGTTTCCCCTGGAGGAATCGACGGGTGCTCTCAATCCCGACGAACTGCCGCCTGACACTGCACCCGCCACGGAATTCGCCCCGGAGCTTGGCGGCGCGCAGATACCCGAAGAGGGACCGCTGCCTCCTGACATTGAGCCGAACGCCGGCCAGATCAATCCCTAGGGCAATATCGCCAAGACGGTTGCGTCGCAGGCCGCCGTCAGGTGGTCACGCGCAGCACCTCTTCGATCGACGTCACGCCGGCGCGGAATTTCGCGAAGCCGTCTTCCAGCATCGTGGTCATGCCGCTGGCCCGCGCGTGCTCCTGAATCTCGGTAATGTCGAGCCGGCGTTTGATGAGGCTGCGAAGCGTGTTGTCGAGCCGTAACACTTCGAATATCCCGATACGGCCGCGATAGCCCGTGCGCCCGCACCAGCTGCACCCCGGTGCTACTTGAAAGATTTCGCCCGGGCGCAACGTCAGGAGTCCCTTCTCGACCAGCGTCTTTGCAGCCGCGGGAGGCTGGCTGGTCGGCATGCGGCAACGCTCGCACAATTTGCGCACAAGCCGTTGACCCACCACACAGCGAAGCGACGAGACGAGGAGGAAATCCTCGACCCCGAGATCGATCAGCCGGATCACCGCATCGGCAGCACTGTTCGTATGTAGTGTGGTCAGCACCAGATGCCCGGTGAGCGCCGCCTGAATGGCAATCGTAGCGGTCGCGTGGTCGCGCATCTCTCCGACCATCATCACGTCGGGGTCATGGCGCAGAAACGAGCGCAGCGCCGACGCAAAGGTAAGATCGATCGACGGCTTCACCTGTGTCTGGTGGATGCCGGGAATCTGATACTCGATCGGATCCTCGATCGTCATGATTTTGCGTTCTGGATCGTTGAGCGTCGATAGCGCTGCCGCGAGGGTCGTCGTCTTGCCGCTACCGGTCGGCCCGGACACCACGATGAGGCCGTGCGGCTCCGCCAGCTCTTCGGCGAATGCCTTGAGATCGGCGGGGGACATGCCGAGGCGCGACAGATCGAGCGTGCTTGCCTCCTTCACGAGAATTCGGATGACGACGGCCTCACCATGCAGCGTCGGCATCGTCGCGATGCGCAAATCCGCCTCGTTCCCACCGACGCGTGCGCGTGCGCGTCCATCCTGCGGCAGGCGGCGTTCGGCGATGTTGAGGCCGGCAAGGATCTTCACGCGCGAAACGACGGCACGCGCCATGCGGGCGGGCAGCAGTTGATGGAGGCGCAGCACGCCATCGACCCGCATGCGCACACGCACACCATCGCGCGCCGGCTCGATATGGATGTCGGTGGCCGAGAGGTTGACGGCGGTCTCCAACATTCCGTCGACAGCGTGCACGACCGGCGCGCCGCTCGCCAGATCCTGCAGGCGCTCAAGATTCTCCTCCGCGCCGCTGTCAGTGTCGTCGAGCGAGGGCGGAGCCACCGCCTCTCCGTTGGCGGAGTCGAGCGGACCGCTGCCCTGCTCGAACAACACGGCAAGCTCGTCGAATGCCGCTACCCGCAGTGCCACCGGCTCGCCTAGCGCCACCATGACCGCGCGAATCGCTTCGTCACGCGTCGGATCGCCGACCGCCAGCGTGGTCTGCTCTTCGTCGACAAACGGAAAAATCCAGGCCTCGCGGAGGAACCGCCGCGAAAGACCGCGGAACAGATCAGACCGATAGTGGATCTGCTCGGCCCGGACGCGCGGCAGATTGTGGAAAATTGCAATTGCGTCCGCCAGCTCGCCACCTGGCAGCGCGCCGGTCTCCCAAAGATCGTGATAGTGGTCGCGGCCGGCGGCGATGCTGCGGTCGACAGCCAACCAATCGACCCGGTCCTTAACCGGCGCGCTCTCTCGCAGATAGGCGAGGAACGCCCCGTTCGGGCCGGAAGTATAACTCCCAAGCATCAACGCACTCCGAATTGGCTCCCCGCAGCCTCGGCCATAAAGATTAGCTTGCAGTTAGCACGCCACAAAGCCCATCTTCACGCAAAATGGCGGCTAATAGTGTTTTCGATTCGACCAGACGCGGCGGAGGAAGGGTCAGTGATGGCCAGCCCTTACGCCGGGACCGGGGGATGTGGGCGGGATTGTTGGCTCGCGGACCCTGCTCGTCACGTCATTCGGTAGTGGAGGCGGGCTCTTTGCCGGCGAAATTGAGCCGGAAGACTGCCTCAGCAATGACGGCCGCAGGTGGAGGTGCGTTCATGTCTCCCCTGAGGAGAAGTTTTCCCCCGCTTTTGTTGCTCGTGGCGACGCTGCTTCTTAGCGCGTGCGCAGCGCCCGGCCCGCGCGGCGGACTTGGTGGCTTGTCCTCGATCTTCAATGAGGATTTGTCGGCGCGTCAGCCACGCGACGCGGCGCCCGCTACGCAGGGCGAGGTTGTGGTGCTTGGCACAGGCGAAGCCGTCTATCGAGGATCCGGGCAAGAAGGACAGGGGGCGGGACAGACGGTCTCCAGCTTCGAGCCCGGCGAGTTCAGCCTAAACTTCGAGAACGCCGATATTCGCGAGGTGGTGCAATCCATCCTCGGAAATGCGCTCGGCGAAACCTACGTGGTCGATCCGAATGTCGCCGGCTCCGTGACGATTTCGTCGGCGCGTCCTTTGACGCGAGACGATCTGTTGCCGGTCCTCGAGGTCATTCTACAGTTGAATGGTGCTACCCTCATTCGCGACGGGGCGAGCTACCGGGTCACGCTGGAGGGATCCGGGGTCGCCGGGACGACCGATGTCGGGGAAGCGCAGCCCGGCTACGGCATTTCGATCCTGCCGCTCCGTCACATCTCGGCGCAGACCCTGATCAGCCTGATCGATGGCTTTGGCGTGCGCCCCGGCTCGGTCCGGGCAGAGAGGGCGCGCAATCTTCTCATCGTCTTGGGGAACAGTGCGGATCGGAAGGCCGCCATCGAGACCGCGCTCACCTTCGATGCGGACTGGATGCAGGACCAGTCCGTTGCCGTCCTGCCGCTGCGGCATGTCAAGCCGGAGGCGATCATCCCGGAACTCGAGCGCATCTTCTCTTCGCGTGACGGGGGTGTTGGTTCGGACCTCGTGCAATTCATGCCCATGCAGCGCCTGCGAGCGATTCTCGTCGTGTCGCCGCGGCACAGCGTGATCGAAAACGCGCGAATGTGGGTGCAGCGCCTCGACACCGACGATCCCGACCTTACGGCCAACGTTCAAGTCTATCGCGTGAAGTATCGCGACGCGCGCAAGCTCGCTGATCTGCTCAACAACCTTTTCTCCGGCCAAGGCGGAGCCGGGCCTGAATCATCGTCCAATCAGATCGAGCCGGGCGGCGAACCAGTCACCGCCGAGGGGGTGACGTCCGGGTTCGGCCAGAACGAAGGCCAGGACCCAAGTCAGGGCCAGGACCAAGGCCAGGGTCAGGATCTCATTGCTGGCGGGGCCGAGCCGCAGGGGGTCAGTCCTATCATCGTCGGTGAACCGCAGGGGCAGGAGGCCCCGGCGGGTGGCGCGGTCCGCATCCAGGCCGACGTGGCCAACAATTCGCTGGTGATCTACGCCAACCTCGAAATGCGCCAGCAGATCATAAGAGCGCTGGAGAGTATCGACGTTCCCCAGCTGCAGGTGGCGATCAATGTCACGATGGCGGAAATCCGTCTGACCGATGAGCTGCGCTACGGCATCCAATACTTCCTCAAGAGCGAGAGAGTCGGATTGGGGAAGGACAATGGAATAGCCACCTTGTTCAGCGGCCTGACGACCGCCATCGGCCAGACCGCTCCCGGCTTCAATTTCGTATTGGGTAGCACCCGGAGTCCCGACCTCATTATCGATGCCTTCGATGGCATCACCGACGTGCAGGTGCTGTCGTCGCCTTCGCTCGTCGTGGTCGAGAACGAGACGGCGAAGTTTCAGGTCGGCGATCAGATACCGATCGTCACACGCACGGTGACCTCGGTCACGGACCCCGAAGCGCCGGTCTCCAACGAGGTCGAATATCGGGATACCGGCATCATCCTGAACATCAAGCCGCGCATCGCCGAGAACGGTGTCGTGACTCTGGAAGTAGGCCAGGAGATATCGAATGTGGCATCGGGCGGTAACAGCCTGACACCGGTCATCTCCACCCGTACCATCAAGAGCTCGATCGCGGTGATTGATGGCCAGACGGTCTTGCTCGGCGGCCTCATCAGCGAGGCGGGCACGCGCGATCGAGCCGGCATTCCCGGGCTCAGCCGTATCCGAGGCATCGGTGGGTTGTTTGGACAAAGGAGCACTTTCAACAACCGCACCGAGCTGATCATCCTCATCCGGCCCTCGGTCATCCGCGGCAGCGAAGACGCGCAGCACGTGGCGGAGGAGTTGCGGGCGCGGCTCTGGGGCCTGGGGGCGTCGCAGGCGCGTTGATGGGGCCTCTTGCAGGCCGGCAATTCAACATCGCGGCCGCGGCTGTCTCTGCACTCATCGGCGTTGCCGTCGGCTGGGCGCTTGCCGAGCCGTATCAGATCGCCGCGTCGGCCTTCCTCGCTGGCACGATGGGCGCCATCGCATTTGAGGATTGGCGGCGCCTGAGGGTGCCGGATGCGTGGAATTTGCTCGCTGCGCTCGGCGGATTCGTTGTCGTCTTGCTGGATGCATGGTCGTGGGGCGGGGATCTGCTCGCAGCGCTCGGATGGCCCGCGATTTCTATGATCCTATGCGGAGGCGCGTTCTATCTGCTGCGCGAGGTTTTTTTCCGCCTGCGGGGGATCGAGGGGCTGGGATTTGGCGACGTAAAGCTCGCGGCCACCGGCGGAATCTGGCTCGGATGGGAGCTTTTTCCGGTGGCCGTGATGATCGCTGCGGTTGGAGCCATCGTCTGGATCGTTGTCGCCGTCGCTCTTCGTCGGGGATGGCCGCGCGAGCGAAAAATACCGTTCGCCGCGTTCCTGGCGCCAGCGATCTGGTTTTGTTGGGTCTACGCGAGAATGGCGCAGATCTGATTCAGGCGGGGACGGCGATGTCGCGGAAGGGGATCAGGCGCTTCTTGCCCTCGTCCCAGAGCACAAGCCGCACGCAGCCGAGGCTTTTCCAGAGCGTCAGCCGCCCGACCTCGTTCAGCTCGGGATGGTCGCGCATCACCTGCGGCAGGCGGTAGTAAGGAATCCGGCTGGCGAGATGATGAATGTGGTGGATGCCGATATTGGCGGTGAACCATCGGAGCACGCCCGGAAGATCGTAGTGCGAGCTGCCATGCAGCGCCGCCTCGTGCATGTTCCATTCCTTGTCCGGGTCCCAGACGGTCTCCTCGAACTGGTGCTGGACATAGAACAGCCAGACGCCGATCGAAGCCGCCAGCAGCGTGACGGGAAGGTGGAGCAGCAGGAACGGTCCGATGCCGAGCAGCCAGATCGCGCCGCCGACAAGAACGGCAATCGCGGCGTTGGTGGCCATGGTGCTGATCCAGGGCTGCCATCCGGCGCGGAGCAGCCCGATCGGCAGCCGGTTCTGCACTAAGAACAGATACGCCGGCCCAAGACCGAAAATCACCAGCGGATGCCGGTAGAGGCGGTAGCGGAATCGGCTCCAGCGGGAAAGCGCCAGATACTCCGCGACCGTCAGGGTCTCGACATCGCCCATGCCGCGCTTGTCGAGATTGCCCGATCCGCTGTGGTGAGCGGCGTGGGTGCGGCGCCAGTAATCGTAGGGCGTGAGCGTAAAGACCCCGATGACGCGGCCGACCCAATCGTTGACGCGGCGGGTGCGGAAGAAGGCGCCGTGGCCGCAATCGTGCTGGATCATGAAGAGCCGCACGAGGAATCCGGCGGTCGGCACGGCGAGAACGAGATAGAGCCAGAATTGGCCAAGGGACAGCGCCGCCCACATCAGCGTCCAGGCGAGCGCCAGAGGCGCCGCAGTGATCAGGATTTCGACGAGGCTCCGCGTGGGGCTTGGGTCACGGTAGGATGCGAGAGACTTGGTCAGGGAACGCGCGTCGATCTCGGTCTTGGTCAACTCGCCCGCGGGACCTGCTCTCGGCATCCGGCTCTCCGTCTCTCTAGCGACAATCGAGACGGCGCGTTTCCGAGCAGCTCGCGAATCGTCTGATTTTTCAGCAATAACACGCGCTTCCCTGCAAATCAGTGACGGCGCGTTCGGCTCATCGTTCAGTTGGAAACAATGTAGGTCATCGTACGAAAATATACAAACGAGCCTCCGCCGAGAGCTCCGACCAGGTGCCGGCGGAGAGTTTTCCAGGCTGATGCGTTGCATCCTTTCGCGCGGCGATCACGGCCACGCGGCCGGCGCAGGTCGCATCCCGTGCAGATTCAGTTTTCGTTTACACTTTGCCAAATTGGGAACCGGCCGGTCCGCAGCAAAAAAAATGGATCAGACGATTCCGCCGAGCACCAAGATCCCCGCGAAGGCCACCGCGACCCCGCCGGCCTGTGTGATCCGGCTGGAATAGCGCACGCTGGCCTTGCCGATCCCGAGCCCGACCGCGACGCCGGCGAGATGCAGCAGACCGGTCGCGATGACAAAACCCAACGCATAGGCCGCACCCGATGCATCGCCCGGCATTTCGGTGCCGTGCGCGTGCCCATGAAAAATCGCGAACAGGCCGACCAATGCCATTGCCGCGGCAACCGGCCATTCGAACCTGATCGCCACAGCGAGCCCCAAGACCACGATGGAAAGCGCGATGCCGATCTCCACGAAGGGGAGGGGCACTCCGGCCATCCCGAAGCCGCCGCCGACCGCCATCAGCGCCATGAAGGTCAGCGGGACCGCCCAGAGGGCCCGGCCGCCGAGATTGGCTGCAAAGATGCCGACCGCCACCATCGCCAGGACGTGATCGACGCCACCGATCGGATGAGCAAATCCATGCGCGAAGCCGAGAGTGCTGCCGACGCCCGTATGGGCCGACGCCAGAGCTGGAACCGAGGTCAAAAGCGTAGCGAGGCCGATGCGCAGGGATGCCGATCTCGATGACATGAAAACCCTCTCCATTGAAAACACCGATCGCGCCGCCCCTTCCTTACCGCGAATCGGCCGCTGCTGCGAGGGCGCGTTGCCGCATGTCTCCGTTGCCGATTGCGTCTGGGTTGTCTGCAAT
Organism: uncultured Propylenella sp.; assembly: GCA_964440525.1. Classification (GTDB taxonomy): domain Bacteria; phylum Pseudomonadota; class Alphaproteobacteria; order Rhizobiales; family Afifellaceae; genus DASWJZ01. Next base: position 42,087 of record CAYTTC010000007.1, read on the forward strand.
CCCGGCCGGCGGCAGTGTCGCAGTTGGAATACGGCATCACTACTGTTCATCTGCTCCATTGCGGCGCCTCCAAAAAGCGCAGCATGCGGCCCAAACTGGGTGAACTTATCGGAGGAGCAATGATAGCCAGATTTCTCATCAGAAGCATTGTCGCTGTGGCATCGATGCTCGGAGTGACGACTGCTGCGCCGGCAGCTGTCATAAGCATACCTGCCGTCACCTTGTGCCCCGCGACCTCAGCATCTCTGAGACCAGCGACCCTGGCGAGGTGATCCAGGGGCTTCTCGGAAATGCTGGCGGAAAATACTACGCGCCGGTTATATTCCCGTCGGGGGGAAACGTTTGCGCGGTCTCTCTCGTGTTTCGGGACAATGACGCCGAGATCAACATCACCGCCCGACTGGTCCGAAAAGCCTACGCCGTCGGAGGCGGTTCTTTTACGCCACCAAATATCATGGCGGCCCTGACAAGCGCCGGTGCAAATCCGGCGCTGCGATTGACGCCCTAATCGTTTGCACCCTAACATTCGCACTCAAACAAGCTCGGCTTCTGTATGAAGTCACTCCCGCTGCTTAGGGACAGGCAGGCCTCGTCGCTTGAAGTTGTGCGGCGCTGCTCGGTCGCGATCTCGAACGGATTGCCCGCCGCAAAGCTCTGGGCCGCCTCGGAGGAAGAGGATTGAGCCAAGCCTCCGTGGAGCCTTTTCTGAAAGCGGCGCGGCCGGCGAAATGGGTCGCGGGGATCGATGTCGGCGGCACTTTTACGGACCTGTTGATCTACGAACGCGGAGCAACGCACCCCGAGGTCAGGGTCGCGAAGATACCGACGACATTGCCCAACCAGGCCGTCGGAGTCTTGTCGGCCATCGCCGCCGTGGGGCTGACGCCGGCCGACCTGGACCTCGTCATTCACGGCACGACGGCGACGACCAACGCCATCCTGGAGCGAAAAATCGCGAAGGTTGGGCTCATCACGACGCGCGGTTTTCGCGATACGCTGGAGCTCGGCCGACGGACACGGCCAAAACCCTACGGACTGTTCGGGACGTTCGAGCCGCTTGTTCCCCGCGAGCGCCGGCTCGAGGTGGACGAGCGGATGGATGCGCAGGGCGAGGTGGTCGTACCGCTCGACGAGGACGGCGTGGAGGAGGCCGCCGAGGCGCTCCTCGCGGCGGGGTGCGAAAGCCTGGTGATTCACTTTCTCCATTCCTATGCCAATCCCGCTCACGAGATCCGGGCGGGCGAGATCGTGGAAAAAATCTGGCCGAACGACTACGTCACCCTCGGCCATCGGCTGCTTTCGGAATTCCGCGAATACGAGCGCGGAACGACGGCTTCGGTGAACGCCGCGGTACAGCCGATCCTCGACCGCTACATCAGCCGCCTGCTCGGCGACCTCGGGGCGAAAGGATTTCGGCGCGACCTGCTGGTGATGAACGGCAATGGCGGCACCGTTTCCGCGCGGCTCGTCGCGCGCGAGGCGGCGAAGACGGTGATGTCCGGCCCGGCTTCCGGTGTCACCGCGGCGGCGACGATTTTGAAGCAATCCGGGCTTGCCAACGCCATCACTTACGACATGGGCGGAACCTCGACCGACGTGGCGCTGATCCATGGCGGCATGCCGGAGGTTTCGTCCGAGCTCACCATCGATTACGGCCTGCCCATCCACGTGCCGATGGTCGATGTGCGCACCGTCGGGGCGGGAGGCGGCTCGATCGCCTGGATCAACGCCGCGGGCATGCTGCAGGTCGGGCCGGAATCGGCCGGCTCGTCGCCCGGGCCGATCTGTTACGGCCGCGGCGGCACGCGCCCGACGATCACCGACGCGCATCTGCTCCTTGGCCGGCTCGATCCGGCCGCGCTGACCGGCATGGAGGGGGAGGCAGCGATCGGACCGGTGCGTACGGCGATCGACCGGGAGATCGGAAAACCGCTCGGCCTGACGCCGGAGGACGCCGCGGCGGCGATACTGAGGCTCGCCAACGCGCACATGGCCGGAGCGATCCGCCTGGTCTCGCTGTCGCGCGGCTTCGACCCGCGCGACTTCGTGCTTTTCGCTTTCGGGGGCGCCGGCCCGCTGCACGCCGTCGCGATTGCGCGCGAGCTCGGCATCCCCGAGGTGGTCGTGCCCGCTCTTCCCGGTCTGACCAATGCGCTCGGCTGCCTCGTCGCCGACCTCCGGCAGGATTTCGTCAATACCGTCAACATGCCGCTCGACATGCTGGAGATGCGCGTCGTTGCCGCGACGCTGCGGGCCCAGCGCGGCGAGGGCGAGAGGATGAATGCCGCCGAGCAGGATGAAATCGCCGACACCGCCGTCATCCACGGCGCCGACATGCAGTTCCGCGGCCAGACGCATCTGATCCGGATCGGCATTCCGTCGCCCGACGTGACGCGTGAAGAGTTGCAGGCGCTTTTCGAGGAGGCCTATTTTCGGCGCTTTCAGGTGAGCCTGCCGGAGGTGCGGGCGGTCCTCGTGAACCTCGTCACCTCGGTCATCGGCCGGCGACAGAGCCTTTCGGTCGCTTCTCTGGCTGGAGGAGCGACCGATGGCCGGGCGGAAGGCGGGACGCGCGCGCTTTATGCGGACGGCGCCTGGCACAAGGCGCGGGTTTTCGCGCGACAGCGTCTGCAACGCGATCTCCGTATCGATGGCCCGGCCATCATCCAGCAATTCGACGCGACCACGGTGATCGAACGCGGCGCCGCCGCCACGCTCGACACCGTCGGCAATCTCCGCATCCGGGTGGGGGAGGGGCCGTGAGCGGCGTCGACCCCATCACGCTCGCGGTGATCCAGGCCGGCCTGAGCCAAGTCTGCAACGAGATGGACATCGCGTTCACGCGTTCCGCGTTTTCGCCGGTTATCGCCGAGGCCGACGACCGCTCGTCCGGCATCTACGACAAGGCGACCGGCGCGCTGATCAGCCAGGGCGAATTCGGGCTGCCGATCTTCGTCGGCACGATGCAATATTCGACCGCCGAGCTGACGCGGCTGATCGGCGAGGGCAAGGTGGCGCCGCCGGAGCCCGGCGACATCTACATCGTCAACGATCCCTATCTCGGCGGCACGCATCTCATGGATGTGCGCTTCGCGCTGCCGTTCTATCATGCGGGAAAACTCTTCTGCTGGCTGCAGAATACCGGCCACTGGCCCGATATCGGCGGCATGGTGCCCGGCGGATTTTCTGCCCACGCGACCGAGGTGGAGCAGGAGGGCCTGCGGCTTCCGCCGGTAAAGCTGTTCAAGCGCGGCGAGATGGATCGCGAGATTTTTGCGATCATCATGTCCAACATCCGCATTGCCGACCAACGGATCGGCGACATCAAGGCGCAGGCGGCGGCGTTGAAGGTGGGCGAGCGGCGGCTGATGGAGTTGCTCGACCGCTACGGGGCGGGGATCGTGACGGAGGCGATCGGCGAAATCCGCGAGCGCGCGGCGCAGCTGATGAAAAGCCACATCGCCGCCATTCCCGACGGCGTCTACCGGTCCGAGGCTTTCGTCGATTCCGACGGGGTGGTGAACGAGCCGCTGAAGATCGCGCTCACGGTGACCAAGACCGACGGGCGTCTGCATTTCGATTTTTCCGGAAGCTCGCCGCCCTGCCGCGGCCCGATGAACTCCGTCGTGGCGACGACCTATTCGGCCGTCTACCTCGCCGTCCGCCACATTTTTCCCGATACGCCGCTGAACGCCGGCGCCTTTGAGCCGCTGACGATCGAGCGGCCGGTCGGCACGTTCCTCGACGCGCACTATCCGCGGCCGGTCTCCGGCTGCGCGGCGGAGGTCTCGCAGCGCATCGCCGAGGCGGTCTTTCTCGCTCTGGTCCAGGCGATCCCCGATAAGGTGACGGCCGCGCCCGCTGGCTCGTCCGGCAATTTCGCGCTCGGCGGCATCGATCCGCAGCGCGGCGCGGGCTACGTCATGTATCAGATTTCCGGGGGCGGCTACGGCGGCAACGCCCTCCACGATGGACTGACCAATGGCTGCTCGACCATCGGCATATCGAAGACGGCGCCGGTGGAGGTGATGGAGCAGTACTATCCGGTGCTCTTCCGCCGCTTCGCGCTCCGCGAAGGGTCGGGCGGGGCGGGGCGCCATCGCGGCGGTTTTGGCGTGCACTACGAAGTGGAGCTTCGACGCGGCGAGGCGAGCGCCTCGTTCGTCATGGATCACGGCCGCTTCGGCCCGCCGGGGGTGGAGGGCGGCATGGACGGCGCACCCAATGTCGTGCGCATTCATCGGGGCGGCGAGGTGATGATCCCGGAGCATCTTTCGAAGGACCAGGATATCCGGCTCAAGGCGGGCGACCGCGTCGAGGTGATGACGCCAGGCGGCGGAGGCTATGGCGATCCATTCGAGCGGGATCCAAAGCTTGTGCAGCGAGACGTGCGCCGGGGCTATTATACGCAGGATGAAGTTCTCGACCTATTTGGCGTTGCGGTCAGCGTTTCTGGCGATATCGACGAGGCCGAGACTTTGCGTTTGCGCGCCGGCCTGAAGCGGTCGGCGTGAGGAAGGAGCGAGGCATGCCCGCATACTTCCGACCCAAAACGCTGGATGAGACGCTGCACATCCTCGCCGGCCGGCCGGTGACGATTCTGGCCGGCGGCACCGATGTCTATCCGGCAAAAGCCGCGCGCGCCGGCTGGGGTGACATGCGTCATCCGGACGTGCTCGATATCAGTGCGATCAAAGGCTTGCGTGGTATTGTGGAAGAGAAAGACAAGCTCCGATTCGGGGCGCTGACGACATGGACCGACTTGTGTCGTGCGCCGCTCGGCCCAGCTTTCGCGGGCTATCAGGCGGCGGGCCATGACGTCGGGGGTGCGCAGGTGCAAAACCGCGGCACGCTCGTCGGCAACATCTGCACGGCCTCACCCGCGGGCGACGGGATTCCCTGCCTCATGACGCTCGACGCCGAGGTCGAGCTCGCGTCGCTCGGCGGACGCCGGACGGTCCCGATCGGCGTCTTCATCAGCGGATACAGAAAGACCGTCCGCCGGCCCGACGAGATTGTCACCGCCATCGTCATGCCGAAGCCGGCGACCAGCGCGCGAGGGCGCTTCGTAAAACTCGGGGCGCGGCGCTATCTGGTGATCTCGATCGTGATGGCGGCCGCCGTTCTCACCGCCGGCGAGGACGGGATCGTGATCGCCGCGCGCGTCGCCGTCGGCGCTTGCACCCCCGTCGCGCATCGGTTGACGGCGCTGGAGCAAGCGCTCGTCGGCCGCGCGCTGATCGAGGCGCCGGATATTGTCGCGGAAGAGCACCTAGCGGGGCTTTCCCCAATCGATGACGTTCGCGGCTCTGGCGCCTTCCGTCAAGCCGCGGCGCTCGACCTCGTGCGCGATCTGCTTGCCGGCTTCGCGGCGGAGCGAGAGCGGAGGGCCGCGTGATGCTCGACCGGCCGCGCAGCGCGGACGAAGCCGTCACCGTCTCGTTCGACGTGAACGGGGTGGCTGCGAGCATCATCGCCGACCCGTTCGCGAGCCTTGCGTCGACGCTTCGCGATCGCCTCGGCCTGACCGGCACCAAGATCGGCTGCGACGCAGGAGACTGTGGCGCCTGTACTGTGCTGATGGACGGCGAGCAGGTCTGCGCCTGTCTTGTGGCGACCGGCCAGGCAGATGGGTCTTCGATCGAGACCGTCGAAGGGCATGGGCGAGACGGGCTCACCGACCGGCTGCGCGAGGCGTTCCTCGCTCACGGCGCCGCCCAATGCGGCATCTGCACGCCCGGCATGCTGATGGCCGCGGTCGATTGCCTGACGCATACGCCGAAGCCTGACCGCCAGGCGATAGAGGATGCGCTCGGCGGAGTTCTGTGCCGGTGCACGGGGTATGTGAAGATCGTCGAGGCGGTGATGGATGTAGCAACCCCTCATCCGTCGCCTTCGGCGACACCTTCTCCCTATGGGAGAAGGGTACTTGCGCCCTCCGCCTCCGTCGGCGCCCGCATGCCGCGCGCCGATGGAAGGGCCAAGGTCGACGGTAGCGACCTCTTCGGCGCGGATGCGGCGCCGGCGGACGCGCTGTGGATGCGGCTGGTGCGCTCGCCGCATGCGAGCGCGACTTTCACTGTTGGCGATCTCGACGCTGTCGTCGAAAGAATTCCCGGCCTCGTCGCAATCCTCACGGCCGACGACGTGCCCGGCGAAAACTCCTTCGGCGTTTTCGCGCACCTCCGCGACCAGCCCGTCTTCGCGCCTGGAAAAGTCCGCTTCCGCGGCGAGACGGTGTTGGCGCTGGTCGGAACGCGCGCGGCGGTCGAAGAAGTCTCCGACAATGAACTGCCGATCGTGTGGACGAAGCTCGATCCGCTCTCGGGCATCGATGCGGCGCTTTCGCCGGGCGCCGCCGCGCTCCATGCGCATGCCTCCGACAACGTGCTCACGCGCGGCAATCTGAAATGCGGCGATGTCGCCGCCGGCCATGCCGCTGCGGCGGTGACGGTCGAGGGCCGTTTCGAAACCTCCTTCGTCGAGCACGCCTATATCGAGCCGGAAGCCGGTTATGCGGTGCCTCTCGGCGACCGGATCGAGGTCACCGCCTGCACGCAGGCGCCCTACATGGACCGCGCCGAGACCGCTCGCGTGCTCGGCGTCGAGGAAACGAAGGTCCGCATCCGCCCGACGGCCTGTGGCGGCGGCTTTGGCGGCAAGCTCGACGTCTCGGTGCAGCCGCTTCTGGCGGTTGCCGCGCGGGTGACCGGCCGTCCGGTCCGCATCGTCTACAGCCGCACCGAGTCGATGGCGTCGACCACCAAGCGGCATCCGGCGCGCATCTGGGCGAAGGCCTCGGCCGATTCCGCCGGGCGGCTTACCGCTTTCGAGATGGATGCGGACTTCAACACCGGCGCCTATGCCTCATGGGGCCCGACCGTCGCCAATCGCGTGCCCGTGCACGCGACCGGGCCCTACAGAGTGGCGAATGTCTGGAACCGCACACGCGCGGTCTACACCAACGATACGCCGGCGGGCGCCTTCCGTGGTTTTGGCGTGCCGCAGGCGGCGATCGCGAACGAAGCGCTGATGGACGATCTCGCGGAGGCGCTTAAGCTCGACCGCTGGCACATCCGCCGCATCAACGCGATCGGCCGCGGCGATGCGACGCCCTCGGGCCAGAGGCTGCGCGCCTCCGCCGGCTTGCCGGAATGCCTCGACGCGCTAGAGTCGGATTGGGAGGAGGGGCTGGCGCGGGTTGCCGCGTTCAACGCTGCGGCCTCCGGACGGAGGCGACGGGGAGTTGGCATTGCCTGCATGTGGTACGGCTGCGGCAACACCTCGATGTCGAATCCCTCCACGATGCGGATCGCACTCATGCGCGACGGAAAACTCGTCTTCTTCAACGGCGCGGTTGATATCGGTCAGGGCTCGACCACCGTGCTTCTGCAGATCGCCGCCGATGCGCTCGGTCTGCCGCCGGAAAAGTTCGACCTCGTCATCGGCGACACCGATCTCACCGCCGACGCGGGAAAAACCTCGGCGTCGCGCCAGACCTTCGTGTCCGGCAACGCCGCGCGGCTCGCGGCGCGGGCGCTCCGCAAGAAAATCCTGGCGCTCGCAAATGCCGGCGAGGACGCGGCGCTTGGCCTCGACGGCGCGCATCTCACCATCGGCGGCGGTGAGGGGTCGCGAAAAATCGACCTCGCAACTCTGGGAGCCGATGCTGCCGGGATCGTGCTGGAGGGAGTCGGGACATGGGACCCACCCACCACGCCGCTCGATGCGAATGGCCAGGGCATTCCCTATGCGACCTACGGCTTCGCAGCACAGATGGCTGAGGTCGAAGTCGATGTCGCGCTCGGAACGGTGAAAGTGCTCGCGATCGTCGCTGCGCACGACGTTGGCCGCGCCATCAACCCGACGCTGACGGAGGGGCAGATCCACGGCGGCATCGCGCAAGGGCTCGGCCTGGCGCTGATGGAGGAGTTCATCCCCGGCCGCACCGAGAACCTGCACGACTATCTGATCCCGACCGTCGGCGACATGCCGCCCGTCAAGATTTTTCTCATCGAGGACCCCGAGCCGGAAGGGCCGTTCGGCGCTAAGGGGGTGGGGGAGCCGGCGCTGATTGCGACGGCGCCCGCCATTCTCGCAGCTATCCGCCATGCGACGGGCGCGCGGATCACGCGCGTGCCTGCCCTGCCGCACCGGGTGTGGGAGGCGATGCAGATGCCCCCCTCTCCCCCCTGGCGGGGGAGGGAGGGCGCGCCATGACCGCCGCCGATCATCTCTCCATCGAAGCCCGCTCGAAGAAATTCGGCGCGGCGGAGGGCGACGGCATCGTGCGCTGCGACGCCTGTCCGGTGCTTTGCCGCATCCGCACCGGCCGTGCCGGCGCCTGCGCGCGCTACGCCAACGAAGACGGGCATCTCATCCGTGTCGATCCCGTCGTCGTATTGCAGCGGACGGTCGATGGCGGTGGAAAGCTGGTGGAGTTCGCCGGCGGTGACTGGGACGGCAAGCTGCTCGATCCGTCGCGCACTTTCGTGACGGGGATCGGCGCCGGCACCACCTATCCCGACTACAAGCCGGCCCCGTTCATCGTCTCGGCGGAGCACGACGGCGTCGACACGGTCACCGTCGTGACCGAGGGCATCTTCAGCTATTGCGGCGTGAAGGTGAAGATCGACACCGACCGCCATCTCGGCCCGGAGACCGCGCCGATCCGCGTCGACGGCGAGGAGGTCGGCCACGTCACCACCGCCGAATATGGCTCGCAGATGCTTTCGGTCGGCGGCGTCCGGCATTTGACCGGCGGGTCGAAGACCGAAGGCAAGGTCACCTGCGACACGCTGCTGCAGCTTTGTTCGGGCGAGGCCGTCACGCTCGCCATCGACGGTGGCCACGAGGTGGTGGTCGAGGCCGGAAAACCGCCGATCGTCGACGGCAGACCGGAAGTGCGGATGCGCGTCGGCTGCGGGTCGGCGACTGTCGGCATTTTTGCCAGGCAATGGTTCGGCGAGGTCGACGAGGTGATCGTGGTCGACGACCACATCACCGGCGTACTGACCGAGCATCAGGCCGGCCGGGTTTTGGACATGCGGCCGGCCGGCATCCGCGTGCGCGGGCGGCGGTCCACGCCGGGGCGTTACTTCCAGGTTGCCAATCCGGGCCTCGGCTGGGGCGGCACCGACATCACCGATCCGCTCGCCATCATCCAGAAGATCGATCCGGCGACCGCATGGCCCGGGCTTCGCCTGCTCCTGACATCGACCACCGGCGAGGATGCCCTCTATTGCGTGCTCGACGAAAAGCTGCGGCCGGTCCCGACTGTCATGCCGGAGTCCGTGCGCCAGGTGGTGGAGCGGATCGGCGAGAATTGCGAGCCGTCGCTTTCGACGGTTCTGTTCATGGCCGGGGCGGGCGGATCGCTCCGGGCGGGCGTGACCGACAATCCCGTGCGCCTGACGCGCTCGGTCGCGGCCGGTGAGACCCGCGTCACCATGGGCGGCGCGCCGGCTTATATCTGGCCGGGCGGCGGGATCACGGTGATGGTGGACGTCACCCGCATGCCAAAAGGATCGTTTGGTTACGTGCCGACGCCGGCAATCGTGGCGCCGATGGAGTTCACGCTGCCGCGCATGCTCTATGAGGGGCTCGGCGGGCATACGGGCGATATCGTCTCGGTCAGCGATATGCTTGCCGCCGTCGCCGCGGAGGCGCGGATCGATCCCTGGCGCGCCGACAATCCTTGGCCATTCGCGGCCGACAAGAGGGCGCCATGAGCCGAGTTCGACGAGTGAGCGCCGTAACCTCCCCTCAGTACTCTCGAGCCCTTGTCCGAGGAGGAAGTGACAAATGCTGCTCGGGCTGCTTGGGAGGTTGGCGTGAAACGATGATCGGCCAGCCTCCCATCGTTCAGGAATTGACCGGCGACCGACTGCACTTGTCGCACGGGCCGATCGACGTCGTGCTGAAGGCATTCGGCACGAGCGATGCGGTGCTCGGAGCGCACCGAGCCGCCGCGCGCCGCTTTGCCACCATTCTCCCTGAGCTTTGCGCCGAGCTTGCCGCCCTCCGCGCGCCGGCGGGCACTGCGGAGCCGCAAAGCCCGGTGGGGCGGCGTATGGCAGAAGCCTGCCGGCCGTTCGCGGGCATTTTCGTGACGCCGATGGCGGCGGTGGCGGGCGCCGTGGCCGACGAGCTCTTGGCCGTGATGCGCGCGGTCGCGCCGCTCGACCGGGCCTATGTCAATGACGGCGGCGACATCGCGGTCTTCGCGGCACCCGGCCAAAATCTCGACATTGCGATCGCTGGCGATTTCTTGCTTGGCGCTGTTCCGGTCAGAAGCGGCTGGATCCGCATCCACCACGGAGACGGCGTTGGCGGCATCGCGACGTCGGGGGCGCGCGGCCGGTCCTTTTCGCTGGGCATTGCCGATTCCGTCACGGTGCTGGCGAAGGATGCTGCTGCGGCCGATGCCGCCGCCACGCTGATCGCCAACGCGGTCGATTGCGAAGATGCTTTGATCGAGCGCCGCCCGGCGACCGGGCTCGATCCCGACAGCGACCTCGGCGAGCGTCTGGTGACGGTCTCGGTCGGGCCGCTTGCGCCGGCCAAACGCGACGCAGCGCTCGCCGCCGGCCTGGCGCGCGCCCGCGCCTATCGCGAGCGTGGGCTTATCGTGGACGCCGCGCTGACGCTGCAGGGCGAAACCGTAATGCTCTATTCCGCGTCGGAGCCGCTTCTGGAAAGGATTGCATCGTGACCGTCGAAGTCCGAAAAATCGTCGCAACGGCGGAAGAAATCCGCCACGACGGCGGCCCGCCGCTCAACCTGCCGGTCAGAAAAGCGTGGGTCGCCGCGGTGATCAAGAATCCCTTCGCCGGGCGCTACGAGCCCGAAATCGCCTTCATGATGGACGAGTTGAAGCCGCTTGGGCTGGAATGCTCGCAGCGACTCGTCGCGGCGCTCGGCGGCGATCTGAAGGCGATCGAGGCGTACGGCAAGGGCTCGCTCGTCGGCGCGAGCGGCGAGATCGAGCACGGCGCGCTCTGGCACGTGCCGGGCGGCTACGCCATGCGCGAGCTTTTGGGCCAAGCGCTCGCCATCGTGCCGTCGGCGGCGAAGCTCGGTGCGATGGGCTCTTCGATCGACATTCCGATCCACCACAAGGACGCCTGCTACGTGCGCAGCCATTTCGACGCGATCACGGCGAGCGTGCCGGATGCGCCACGCGCCGACGAGATCATGTTCGTGCTGGCGATGACGACGGGCGGGCGGCCGCATGCGCGGGTCGGCGGGCTTTCGGCGTCGGAGATTTCCAAATGGGACGGGCAGAGATGAGCCGTAGCCCGCATCGAGCGAAGCGGAATGCGGGTCTGCCAAAAGTCCCGGATTTCGCTTCGCTTCATCCGGGCTACGGAGGTTCCGATCTTGCCGCTTGCGCGCCAAACCGGGATGACAAAAGGTAGGTGTTGAGGACCAAAGAGGGGAGCTGACCATGACCAACCCAGACCGCACTTCGATTTCCAAATTGCCCACGAGCACGATCACCCGCCGCAATGCGGTGAAGGGCCTCGCCGCGGCCGCCGGCCTCGGCGCGGCGTCGCGGCTTCTGCCGGGCGCGATCGGCTACGCTCAGGCGCAAAGCTCCGAGCCGATCAAGATCGGTTTTCAGGTGCACCGCACCGGCATCGGCGCCGCCTATGGCCGCTGGTACGAGCAGACGACGACCGCAGCGGTTGCGCTCATCAATGAGAATGGCGGAATCGGCGGACGCCCGATCGAGATCATCGCCGAGGACGACGGCACGGATCCGAAGCGCGGCGCGGAGGTGGTCGAAAAGTTCGCCACGCAGCACAAGGTGGACGTCGCCTTCGGCACGCTCTTCTCGCATGTCGTCATGGGGTCGGCGCCGCGCGCCGGCGAGTTGAAGCTTCCTTACTACGTGGTGTCGGAGGGCCATCACGTCGCCTCCGGCGCGCTGAACCGCTACACGTTTCAGCCCGGCATCACCGATGTGAGATCGCAGGTGTCGTCGATGGCGCCCTGGATCGCCGCCAATCTCGGCAAGAAGGTCACGATGATGTTTCCGGACTACGCGTTCGGCTACGACCATCGCGACTATTTCTCCGCCGCGATCCAGGCGCAGGGCGGCTCGGCGCCGACGCTCATCCCGATCCCGCCGACGGAAAGCTCATTCACGCGCTATTTTCCGCAGATCCCGGCCGACACCGAGGTGCTCTACCATGTGATGGTCGGCCCGGCGGTTCTGACCTTCGTGAAGGAGCTCGGCGAGCATTTCGGCTCCAGCCATCCGCAGGTATTTGGGTTCATCGACTCGCTCGAAGCAACACCGCTGTCGAGCCCGGGCCTGGAATTCCTCGAGGGCACCTATTTCTGGGAGGCCTATCCCCGTTACGCGGGCGCGAACCAGACCGAGTTCGACAAGTTCTACCGCGAAAAGGTCGGCGTCGACGCGAACGGCGCCAGCGTTTCGGACGCGAACGACATCTCCACCTTTTCGCACATGTTCGGCTGCTGGGAGACGCTCTACGTCATCAAGCAGGCCATGGAGGCGAGCGGCTACAAGTCGGCGACCGACGCGGACAAGAAGGCGCTGATCGAGGCGACGGAGGCGATCGAGTCGTTTCCGGAGAGCAACGAGCACCCGCAGGGCGACAAGACCTTCAACGGAAAAATCCACCAGTGTTTTGGGCACCAGAACATCTCGAAGGTGGAAGGCGGCAAGCTGAACGTCGTTCATCGCACCTCGATCGAGGACGGCCTCTACGAGCCGGAGGCCGACTACACGACGATGGCGCTTTGATTGAAGGCGAGCCGCCAAGCCTTCTCCCATAGGGAGAAGGTGGCTGCGGAGCAGCCGGATGAGGGGCTGGTGCGTCGCTTGCAAGGCCGCAGACCCCGCAGCCGCTCATCCGTCACCGGAGCCTGTCCTCGGGCCGGCCAAAGGCCGGACCCGGGGGGCGACACCCTCTCCCTATGGGAGAGGGTCACAGACCGGAACCGCAGCGGAAGCATACTGTGAGCTTCGGCCCGCACCTCTTCCTCGCTCTGCTCGAAGGAATGGTGATGGCGGCTGTGCTGGCTTTGACGGCGCTCGGCCTATCCCTCGTTTTCGGCGTCATGCGGATTGTCAATGTCGCGCACGGCGAGTTCTACATGCTCGGCGCGGTCCTCGCCTGGTTCTTCGCCAGCCTGGTTCCGGCGCATCCGACGCTCGGCTTCTTCATCGCTATTGTCTGCAGTCCACTCATCGTCGGCGGAGTTGCCCTTGTCTCCGAACGCCTGGTGCTGAAGCGCCTGAACTACGATCCGGAAGCGACGATCGTCGCCACGATCGGCCTGCTCTACATCATCCAGCAGCTGGTGCTGACGTTCTACGGCCCGGACGCGCGGCCGGTGCAGGCGCCGATCAGTTTTCGCATCCAGTTCCCGTGGTTCGGCTATTCCGGCTACAAGCTCGTCGTCGTGGCTGCCTCGCTCGGACTGCTCGCGGCGACCTGGTTCGTGCTGACGCGGACGCGCATCGGCCTCATCATGCGGGCCACCCAACACGATCCGGAAATCGCGCAAGCCTTCGGCATCCCGATCGACCGGGTCTATGCGATGGTTTTTGCGGCGGGCGCCATGCTGGCGGCGATCGCCGCGGTGCTGATCGTGCCGATCCAGCAGGCCCATTATCTGATGGGCCTCGACCCGCTGCTCCTCTCGTTCATCGTCGTCATCATCGGCGGTCTCGGCAGCATAAAAGGCACACTGACAGCGGCGGCGGTGATCGGGATGAGCGACGGGATCATTTCCGTTTTCTTCTCGCCGACGCTCGCCAAGATCCTGGCGACTCTCGTCGTTGCGTTCGTGCTTGTCTTCAAACCGACCGGCCTCTTCGGAGCGCCGGCGCGATGAAGCCGGATCGCGCGGGGCTCGTCCATATCGCGCTGATCGTCGTCCTTTTCGGGCTTCAGTTCGTGTTGCCGCAATACGATCACCTGATCCTGACGCGGGTGATGGTGCTCGCGACCTTTGCGGTCGGCTACAACATTCTCTACGGCTATACGGGCCTGCTCAGCCTCGGCCACGCGATGTTTTTCGCTGCCGGGCTCTATGGCGCCGGCTTGACCGCCTACCACCTCGGCTGGGAAGCGCCCGCCGCGTTTCTGGCGGGGGTTTTCGCAGGCCTCGCCTTCGCGTTTCTCGTCGGCCTGGTGGCGCTCCGCGCGACGGGGGTGGCCTTCATGATCGTCACCATGATGTTCGCCCAGGCCTGTTATCTGCTGACGCTTTATTTCGGCGACTATACGCGCGGCGATGAAGGCTTCACGATTTCCGAAGCCGTCCGCCGCTTCGCGATATTCGGGTTTTCTGTCGACCTCACGAGCCCGGCCGTGCGTTACAATCTTGCGCTGCTCCTCCTTGCGTTCGCGGTCGCGGCGACCTTCTTGCTGGTCCGCTCGCCGTCCGGTCGCGTGCTCGTCGCAATCCGCGAGAACGAGGACCGGGCGACGATGCTCGGCTACGACACTTTTCGCTACAAGCTCTTCGCGCTGGCGCTTTCGGGAATGCTCGCGGCGTCCGCCGGCGCGGCCTATGGGCTGCTCTTTGCCTATGTCGGGTCGACCTTCGCCTCGATCCAATATTCCATCTTTCCGCTCCTCTGGACGCTGCTCGGCGGCGCGGGAACGGTCGCCGGCCCCTTCGTCGGCACGCTCGCGATGACCTATCTCATCGATTTCTCCAGCGAATACACCTCCGCCTATCTGCTGGTCGTCGGTATCCTGCTCGTGCTCCTCATCCTCTTCTTCCCGAGGGGAATCCTGGGGACGTTGCGCGAAAAGTGGCTGCCATGGCTGCCATGACGCTTCTCTCGATCCGCGGGCTTTCGCGTTCCTTCGGCGGGTTGCGCGCGGTGGACGCGGTCGACTTCGACATTCCGCCCGGCGAGATTCGCGCCATCATCGGTCCGAACGGCGCCGGCAAGACCACCTTCGTCAGCCTCATCTGCGGCCGGGTGGCGCCGAGCGCTGGACGCATCGTCTTCGACGGCGAGGATATCACCGGCCTTTGCGCCCATCGCCGGGTCGGTCGCGGCATCGCTTACACGTTCCAGATCACCAGCGTGTTCGGAAAACTTTCTGCCTTCGAGAACGTTGCGCTCGCCGTTCAAAGCAGCATGCAGCGGAACTCAAAAGCATGGCGTCCGATCGACACAGACGAACTCTCTGCTCGCGTCACGGAGGCGCTCGAACGTGTCGGGCTCGCCGCTCGTGGCGATGCGAAAGCCGCAGAGCTTCCCTACGGCCATCAGCGGCTGCTTGAAGTCGCCATGGGTCTGGCGCTCATGCCAAAGCTCTTCATCCTCGACGAGCCGACGCAGGGGCTCTCCGATTCCGAGATCGCCGACTTCTGCCAACTGATCCGAGCCATCGCCGCGGAAGCCACCGTGCTTCTGATCGAGCACAACATGGACGTGGTGATGGAGCTCGCCCAAAGGATCACCGTCATGAACCAGGGGCGCGTCCTGGCGGAGGGGACACCCGGCGAAATCAGCGCGAACGAGGCCGTGCAGCAGGCCTATCTGGGCGCGTGACGCGAATGCTGGAACTCCGTAATATCAACAGCTTCTACGCGAACGTTCAGGTTCTGCGCGATCTTTCGCTGCGAGTCGAGGCGGGGACGGTGCTCTGCCTGCTCGGGCGGAACGGCGCCGGCAAGACGACAACGCTTAAGGCGATCATGGGCCTCGTCAAACCGCGCTCCGGCAGCATCCTCCTCGACGGCGTCGATCTCACCGCGCTCGCCGCCCACGAGGTGCCCGGGCAGGGCATCGCCTATGTGCCGCAGGGCCGCCGGCTCTTCGCCGAGCTGACCGTGCGGGAGAATCTCGAAATTGGCCTGATGACGCGAGGGAAGGGGGGAGCAACTCTCGACCGCGTGCTGGCGTCATTCCCGGTTCTTCGCGAGCGCTTTCGCCAGCGGGCCGGCACATTGTCCGGGGGCGAGCAGCAGATGCTGGCCATGGCGCGGGCGCTCTGCATCGAGCCGAGGGTCATGCTGCTCGACGAGCCGACCGAGGGGCTGATGCCGTCGATGATCGCCAGGATCCGCGACAGCGTGCGCGAGCTTAAGCGCCAGGGTGTGGCGACGATCCTGGTGGAGCAGCGTGTCGAGGCCGTGCTCCCCGTGGCCGACAAGGTCGCGTTTATCGAGACCGGCCGCGTGCGCGCCGTGCTCGATGTCGGCGAGCTTCGCGACGATCCTTCGCTACTGCACCGTTACGTGGGGGTGGGACACTGACGCACTCAGGCGAGCGCCGCCATTTTGGTCAGCGCGACGCCGGCGGCGCGCATTTTCCCTTCGGTGTCCGCGAGCGATCCGTTCAGATCGATGGCGCGCGAGGCGTCCATGACCACGCTCGCATGAAGGCCGAGCCGCGCCGCGTCGAGCGCGGAATAGGCGACGCAGAAATCCGTCGCGAGGCCGGCGAGCACTACCGTCGAGATGCCGCGCTCCTTGAGATAGCCGGCAAGCCCGGTCGGGGTCGCGCGGTCGTTCTCGAAGAAGGCCGAGTAGCTGTCTATCGGCATGCGAAATCCCTTGCGCACGACAAGCTGCGCCCTGGTCCAGGCGAGGTTCTTGTGGAAATCCGCGCCCGCAGATCCCTGCACGCAGTGATCCGGCCAGAGCGTCTGCGCTCCGTAAGCCATCGCGATCGTCGAAAAGGGCGCGCCGCCGGGATGGCTGGAGGCGAAGCTCGAATGTCCGCTCGGGTGCCAGTCCTGCGTCATTACGACGTTTTCAAAGTACTCGATGAGGGCGTTGATCGGCGCGACGACCTCGCCGCCGCCAGGAACAGCCAGCGCACCCCCGGGACAAAAATCGTTCTGGACATCGACGACGATGAGCGCGGTTTCGCGTGTGTTGGGGCCTCTTTTCATTCTCTTGCGTCCCCAGATCTTTTCATTCTTGACCGAAGCGTATGAGCAGGCCGCGGCAAGATCAATCCGCTGCCATCTTGCGGGGAGGGCGCTCGCACTTGCCGCGATGCGCGGGCTCCTGCCTTGCCGCGACGATTGGATGGGTGGGCGGATTGACGTGGACGGCTCCCGCCCTCGCCCACGGCAGCGAGCGCGGCTTCGTGCTGCTCCTGCCGACGGGCTATTATCTCCTCGGCGGCACGCTTGCCGTCGCGGCCTCCTTCATTCTGATCGCGCTCGTGCCGGCACCGCTGATCGACCGCCTGGGCCACGCGCGGCTGCGGCTCGGTACGCTTCCGACGCTGAGCCCCGTTCCGACGAGCCTCGCCGCTTTCCTGTTGCTGGCGCTGCTCCTTGCGGCCGGGCTCTACGGTAGCCGCGACCCACTCGCCAATCCGCTTCCGCTCACGATCTGGACCCTTTGGTGGGTCGCAATCACGCTGTTGCATCCAATCGTCGGAAATGTCTGGGCCCTCATCAATCCGTGGACGGGGCCTTATCGCCTGTTCGGGCGGTTCCTTGGCGCGGGGATCGGCAGGCTTACCTATCCGCTATGGCTCGGCTACTGGCCCGCCGTCACGCTTTTCTTCGCGTTTGCCTGGTTCGAGTTGGTCTATCCGGCTCCCGACGACCCGGAAAGGCTGGCGATCGCCGTCGGCCTCTATTGGCTGCTGGCCTTCGTTGGCATACTCGCCTTTGGTGAAAGCGCCTGGGCGGAAAAGGCCGAGCCCTTCTCCATCTTCTTTCGGCTCGTCGCCGGTCTTTCGCCGCTGACCTTCGAGAGGGAAGCCACGGGGCGCGTGGCAGTGGCCTTGGCGTGGCCCGGATCGACGCTGCTGAAGCGCGATCCGCTGCCGCTCTCCGGCGTCCTCTTCATTCTCTTGACCCTGAGCTCGGTCTCATTCGACGGCCTGTCGCGGACGTTCTGGTGGCTGGCGCTCGGCGACATCAACCCGCTCGAATTTCCCGGCCGGACCGTTTTGGTCGACCGCAACACCGTAGGGCTTCTCCTCGCATTCGCCGTGCTGGTGGCCGCCTACTGGTCGGCCGTCCGCCTCGGCTGGATCTTTGGCGGCATGCGCACGCCGCTGAAGCCGACGCTCGGCGCCTTCGTCACCTCGATCATCCCGATCTCGATCGCCTTCCACTTCGCGCACTATCTGACGGCGTTGCTCGTCAACGGCCAATATGCGCTGATCGCCGCGTCCGATCCTTTCGGCAGCGGGCTCGACTTGTTCGGCACCGCCGACGCGCACGTGACGACCTCGTTCCTCAACACCTATGACAGCGTGCGCATAGTCTGGAATTTTCAGACGGCGGCGATCGTTATCGGCCACGTGGCGGGAATTGCGCTCGCGCATGCACTCGCGCAGCGGCATTTCGGCGATGGGCGTGGCGCGGTGCTGAGCCAGATTCCGCTCGCGGCGATGATGGTGTTTTACACGCTGTTCGGGCTTTGGCTGCTCGCGACGCCCGTCGCCGGGTAAGCCGGCTCGATCAGGCGATCGACTCGCCGCCATCGATGACCAGAGCATGGCCGGTCATGAAGGCGGAGCGGTCGGAGGCGAGGAAGAGGATCGCCTCGGCAATCTCCTCGACGCTGGCGAAGCGGCCCATCGGGATCTTTTCGCGGATATGGGCGAGGAGATTTTCCCGCCCGCCCATCTGCCGCGTAAAAGCGTCGTTGAAGGGCGTGTCGACCCAGCCCGGGCAGAGCGCGTTCACCCGCACATTGTACTTTCCGTAGTCGATGGCGATCTGCTTCACCATCGCGACCGCCGCGTGCTTGGACGTCGCGTAGGCAATCATCTCGCGGTCGTAGAAGACGCCCGAGTTCGACGAGGTGACGATGATCGAGCCGCCACCCTGCTTCCGCATCGCCGGCATGACGAGGCGGGCGAGGCTGAAATGCGCGCGCACATTGATGCGCCACGAGGCGTCCATGCCGTCCGGATCGACCGATTCGAGCGGCCCCTCGACCTGAATCCCGGCATGGCTGTGCAGGATGTCGATCCGCCCGAAAATCTCCAGCGTGCGCTTTACCAGCCGCTCAAGCTGGGCATCGTCGCCCACGTCCGTCGCGACTGCAGGGGCGCGCCCGCCCGCCGCCTCGAGGCGCTTCGCCGTCTCCTCGCCCGCCGCGCCGTCGCGGTCGGCGACGACTACCGCCGCACCCTCGCGCGCAAGAATCTCCGCCCCGGCGCGGCCGATGCCGGATCCGGCGCCCGTCACGATCGCAACGCGATCCTGAAGGATCATTCTCTCCCCGCAAATGGCTTGCCGAAGGTGTCAATTCCCCCGGCCGTCATGTCAAGTTCGGGGACGTGAGCGGCGCTAGCCTGCACTCGTCGGAATTGCATGCGCCCTGCGGGATAATCCATGAGCCAAGCCAAAGACGATTTCATCGCCAGGACCATAGAAGTCTGGAACCCAGGCAAGACGCTGCAATGGCAGCGCGACGGAATCGACCTCGTGATCGACCGCCGCGAAGGCTACTACCTCTACGACATGGACGGCCGCCGGCTGATCAACCTGCACCTGAACGGCGGCATCTATTCGCTCGGCCACCGCAATCCGGAAGTGATCGCCGCCGTGAAGGAGGGCATGGACCACTTCGACATCGGCAATCACCATTTTCCGGCGCTGATGCGCACCAAGCTCGCGGAGATGCTGCGCGACCACACGCCGGAGGGCCTGCAATATTCCATGTTCGCCTCAGGCGGCGGCGAGGCGATCGACATCGCACTGAAAAGCGCGCGTCACGCCACGCAGCGGCGGCGCTTCATCTGCCTCGAGCGCTGCTATCACGGCCATACGGGCCTTGCCGTACAGGTCGGCGACGACCGGTTCTCAAAACTCTTCCTGTCCGAGGCGAGCGAGGACGAAGTGACCAAAGTGCCCTTCAACGATCTCGACGCGATGGAGCGCGCGATCATGAAGGGCGATGCCGCCTGCGTCATCATCGAGTCGATTCCCGCGACCTACGGCTTTCCGATGCCGCTCCCCGGCTACCTCGCCGCCATCAAGGCGATGTGCGAAAAAACCGGCACGCTGTTCATTGCCGACGAGGTGCAAACCGGACTGATGCGCTCAGGAGAAATGTGGTGCATCGACACCTACGGCGTCGTGCCCGACATGCTGGTGACGGGGAAGGGGATCTCCGGCGGCATCTATCCGATCGCCGCGGTGGTGGCGAACGAGCGCTCGGCCGCCTGGCTGAAGCAAGACGGTTGGGGCCACATGTCGAGCTTTGGCGGCGCCGAGCTTGGCTGCATCGCCGCCCACAAGGTTTTGGAAATCTGTGCGCGGCCCGAGACCCGCTCGCAATGCCACTACGTCTCCCATTATCTCCGCCAGGGACTGAACCAGATCCAGGCCAACTTTTCGGACTTCTTCGTCGGCATCCGCCAGCGCGGCCTCATCATGGGGCTTGAGTTCGACCATCCGCAGGGCGCGGTGCACGTCATGCGCACCTGCTACAACAACGGCATCTGGGCGATCTATTCGGCGCTCGACCCGCGCGCGTTGCAATTCAAGCCGGGGCTCCTCTGCGATCGTGATCTTTGCGACGACATCCTGAATCGCCTCGACACGGCGGTTGGGCAGGCGCGCGCCGAAGCGCTCGGAACGCGCGTAAAGTCACGCGCCCATCCGCTTGAAAGATATGCAGAATTGAGCAAAGCCGCTTGAACGATGCCGTCGACGTCCTCGAACCGACCTGTCGCGCCGGGCACGTTCGACACACTGCCGCACGCAGGAAAACTCGAATGCTTGCGCGAGCTCGCTGAAGACGCGTTAGCGAGATATGACGTCGGCGGCGCCAAGGCGCCGACCCTGATCAACCTCTCGGAAAACGCCACCTATCGGATCGACGATCCCGCTTCCGGTCGGCGCTGGGCGCTCCGTGTGCATCGCGACGGCTACCACTCGGTGGCGGCGATCGCCTCCGAGCTTGCATGGCTCATGGCGCTTCGGAACGACGGCGTGGTCACGACGCCCGTTCCCGTGCCCGGCCGTGACGGCGCGCTCATCCAGGAAGTCGCTCACCCTGCTATGCGCCGCCCGCGCAACGTCGTTCTCTCCGGGTGGGAGAGCGGCGAGGAGCCATCCGAAAAGGATCGGCTGTTCGAAAAATTCGAGGTTTTGGGCGAGGTGACGGCGCGCATGCATCTGCATTCGCAGCGCTGGACGCGGCCCAAAAATTTCGAGCGCCATGTCTGGGATTTCGATACGAGCCTCGGCGATCGCCCGCATTGGGGGCGCTGGCAGGACGGCATGGGGCTCGACGCGGGGAAGGAGGCGCTCTTCGCCCGCGCCGTCGACCTCATCCGCCGCCGCCTCGCTCGCTTCGGCCAGGGGCCCGGGCGCTTTGGGCTCATCCACTCAGACATGCGCCTCGCCAACCTCCTCGTCGACGGCGACGAGGTGAAGGTCATTGACTTCGACGACAGCGGTTTTTCCTGGCACCTCTACGACGCGGCGACCGCCGTCTCCTTCTTCGAGCACGAAAAACACGTGCCGGAGCTGATGGCATCCTGGGTGAAGGGCTATCGAAAAGTCCACGCGCTTCCCGCCGAGGACGAGGCGGAGATCCCGACCTTCGTCATGCTGCGCCGCATGATTTTGGTCGCCTGGATCGGCTCGCATGCGGAGACCGACCTCGCGCAGTCGATGGGCGTCTCCTACTCGGAGAAGACGGCTCCGATGTGCGAGGCGTTCCTCAGTCGTTTCGGGTGAATGCGTCTCACTTGGCGCGGCGCGGCGAAGGGCGTGTCGTCCGCCCGCGGCGGGGACAACACAAAAGTAATCCCCGCCGCTAAAACCTCACCTACAATTCCGATCGCCGCTCTTCGACTTGAGGGTCTGTGGTGCACCGGAAGCTTCACGGGAAGGGCGGGCGGTCCGCGGCGGGTCGGCTTTCCGAGCTGATCTGACTCGGTCGGCTCCAAAACTCCGCCCGACCGGCACTACGACCGGTCTGCGGCTCGTTGTCCGCCTTAAGCCTGCCTGGAGGCGCCCATCCGCGCATCAGGCAGGCGGAGAGCAGGAGGACCGGGGTCGAAACAGCCGCGCGGGGCGCTTTGTCGTGCCTGCTTCTTCAATTCGCGGTTCGCCCACAAGGCGGACGGCACAGAGGTGCCGCGAGGCGCCCCGCACCCCTCCTTCGGGGCTGTTTGAAGCATAACCTCGGGCCCCAGGGGCCGCGAGGCCATGACGGATTCAGAACTGCTTAACCTTGTTGCGGCCATCGTTGTGGGCGAGGAATATCGGGTGCGTCCATGATCCATGTGAATCTCAATCTTGTTCGTTCGGCGGCCCTCTGCGCGGCCGCGTCGCTGCTGTGGGCCGCCCCTGCTTCCGCGAGCTTTTCGTCCTGCGTGGCGGGTCTGCAATCGAGCGCCGCAAAAGCCGGCGTGGATCCTTCCATCGTCGCTGCGGCGCTGAATGTCGCGGAGCCCGACGAGAAGGTGCTTCGCCTCTCCAAGGTGCAGCCGGAATTCAAGACGCCGATCTGGGATTATCTTGGCTTCCTCGTCGACGAGCAGCGCGTCAGCGACGGTCAGGCGATGATGCGCAAACACGATCGCGTGCTGCGGGCGGCGGAAGAGCGGTTCGGCGTCGACCGCTTCGTCATTGCGGCCGTCTGGGGCGTAGAGACCGACTACGGCCGCGATATGGGCGACAGCTTTCTGCCGCACGCGCTCGCCACGCTCGCCTGCAAGGGCGGCCGGCGGGCGGATTTCTGGCGCGGCGAGCTGAACGCGGCGCTGAAGCTCGTCGATCGCGGCGACCTCGCACTGAATTCGCTTTACGGGTCGTGGGCAGGCGCCTTCGGCCAGACGCAGTTCATCCCCTCCACCTATCAGCGCCTCGCCGTCGACTTCGACGGTGATGGGCGGCGCGACCTCGTCAACTCCGTCGCCGATGCGCTCGGCTCCACTGCCAACTATCTGAAGCGCTCCGGCTGGCAACCGGGCGGGTCGTGGATGATCGAGGTTAGTGTTCCCGGCGGCTACTCGGGCCCGAAGGGCAGGGGAAGCAAGGCGAGCCTTTCCAGGTGGGGCGAGCGCGGAATTGTCCGCGCGGATGGGAAGCCGCTCTCCGGCGGAGCGAAGGCCGGCCTGCTGCTGCCGGCGGGGAGCCGCGGCCCGGGTTTTCTCGTCTTCGGAAATTTCGATGCGATCTACGCCTACAATCAGGCGGAATCCTACGCCCTCGCCATCTCGCATCTCGCCGACCGGCTCGCCGGCTACCCGCCGCTTCGCACAGCCTGGCCTACCGACGATCCGGGTCTTTCGCGCGCCGAGCGGCTGCACCTGCAGCAGCTTCTGCTGGCAAACGGCTTCGATATCGGCTCAGCGGATGGGAAAATCGGTCCCGCGACCCGCGCCGCGATCGCCGACGCGGAGACCCGCCTCGGCATGTCGCCGACGGGCCGACCGGGGCTCAAGATCTATCGCGCGCTTGGCGGCGGGTAGGCGGAACGAGGCTAAGAGCGCCTTCCTCGGCGCTCGTCACTCATCCGGAGTCAGAAGGTTCGCGTCACGTGAGAGCAGCCATTTCCCGTCCGGCTGCTTACGTAGGATCGTGAGCGTGTAGCCGCTCCGCCGCGTTGGTTTGGCGCCGCCCGGTGGTGTGATGGTGACCGTGAGATGGCTGCGCAGATACGCCCAGTCGCCCAGCACCTTCAGCTCCTGGATATCGCTGGTGCCGTCGATGCGGACATTCTTCTGTTCCTTCAAGCCGGCCGCAAAGGCGTCCTTCCCGAAGGGCTCCTTGCCTGGGACCATGAAAATCACGTCGTCCGCCATCAGGCTGAGCACTTTATCGGAGTCGCCTGCCCGGGTGGCAGCGAACCAGGTGTCGACCAATTCGCGTATGGCGCGTTCGTCACTGGTCATGGCGCGTCTCCTTTTTCGCTGCGACTATTTCTCCCGCCCCTGGATAGCAGAAAGCGTCGTTAGAATGCGCTCGCGCGCTCGCTCCATATCTTCTCGCGCGCCGGATACGAACACCCGCCCGGACGCGCCAATCATCTGGCAATCGACCAGCGTGAGGCCGGGTGCGGCCTTCTCCGCCTCGTTGGCGGCAACGGCGGCGAAGAGCGCCGGCACCATCTCGACGAGAAGCAGGCATTCGCTCGGCAGCATCATCGAGGCCTCGCGGTTGCGGTTCAGGATGACCGCGTGCTGGTCGGTCACCGCCTCCACGATGTCGGTGTAGACGACCTGCGGCTTCAGCTGGTCGGAGGCTTTTGCGCCGATCCCCTCCAGGATCGCCCGCCCGGCGGCATCGAGGTCGGCGATCTGCATCGAGTGGAGTTCCAGAATCCCGAACTGCCGCTCCGTGTAAAGCATGCCCGGCTCGGCGTCCGGCACCGATTTCAGCGCGAAGTCGATGACGCGATGGATGGCGAGCGCCGGCGCGATCTCCACGATCAGGGAGTGCATGCCCTCGATCGGCACATAGCCGCGGGCGCGCGTCGGCGAGGCCATGTAGGCGGCGAATTGCCGCTCGAGGCTTTCGATCTTCAGATAGACGCGGAGCTCGGTCACGCTTCGCGCTCCGGCCGGCCACGAATGGCGCGTCAGGCGGTTTGCTTCTGGTTCACGCCGAACTGCTTCACGACCTCGGCATGCGGGCGCGGAATGACGTGGACGGAAATGACCTGGCCGACATTGCCGGCGGCCTCCGCGCCCGCTTCCGTCGCCGCCTTCACCGCGCCGACATCGCCCTGCACGAGCACGGAGACCAGTCCGGCACCGACCTGCTCGCGTCCGATGATGGTGACGTTGGCCGCCTTCACCATCGCGTCGGCGGCCGCGAAGGCGGCGACATAACCCTTCGTCTCGATGAACCCGATTGCGTTCGACATGTTACTCCTCCTTGATTTCGACTTTAGCTTCCCGATTTCGGTGGCGCGGCGCG
This sequence comes from uncultured Propylenella sp., assembly GCA_964440525.1. Taxonomy (GTDB): domain Bacteria; phylum Pseudomonadota; class Alphaproteobacteria; order Rhizobiales; family Afifellaceae; genus DASWJZ01. Next base: position 66,959 of record CAYTTC010000007.1, read on the forward strand.
CGGCTCGTCCAGAATGCCGATGATGAGCGCGTCGATGACGGCCTTGCCGTCCTTGAACCAGCCCTTGGCGACGGAACCTTGCGTGACAAGCACGCGCTCGCCGTCGCCGGCGCCGAGCGCGTCATAGGCGATTAGGCGCTCGCCATCCTCTTCCATTCGGATTTCGAGGAGCGCCCCGCTGGGGAGCTCGTCGAGCCGCTTGGTCGCCCAGACTTTTCCGATCACGATCCCGGTTTTCATGGTTTTCGCCTCACGATCTCTATCCTGATCTCGCGCGCCCGGTCGCGGGCGAGCGGCGTCACGGCGACCTCTGTCCCGATGACGATCTTGGCGTGCGTCTTGCCGATCTCCGCGACCTTGGATTCGTTGAGCACGCCGGAGTCGAAGCGGAACGCGCCGCGCTTCTCCGGGGAGGGGGCAGCCGCGGAGCGGCTGGGGGAGGGGCTTCCGCCGAGCGCCTCTTTCAGCGCGTCGCGGATCAGCAGCCGCAGCTCTTCGCGATCGATGCGCTCGGCCATCAGTGCCTCGCCTGCAAGGCGCCTTCGGCGGCGAAGGCGGCGGCGCGGACGTCGCTCTCGGTGCCCGACAGATAGACGCGGCCCGTGGCGCCCATCATGCGGTAGTCCACGACCTTGATGTCGGCTGCCTTCTCCGCCTCATTGGTCGCGAGAATGGCGTAGGCGGCCGGCTGCATCTCCATGACGAAGAGGGATTCGCCCGGCAAAAGCATCGAGCCCGACTTGTTCCGGTTGATCAGAAAGGCGTGATAATTGTCGACGCGCTTCACGATGCGCGAGGAAAGAATTTCGGGCTGCATCGCATCGGAATCTGAAGCGCCGAGGTGGTCGAGGATGGCCTGGCCGGCTGCCTTCACCGACGCGGTCGAGCTCGAATGCAGCTCGAGATAGCCGAACTGCCGCTCGACGACGAGCAGACCCGGCTTCACGTCGACGGTTTTCACCGCAATGTCGGCGATGGTCTCGATCTCGAGTCCCGGAGCCACCTCGACGACGAGCGCCGCCATCTTCGAGCGCGGCAGAAAACCCCGGATGAACGTGCCGAGATAGCACATGGTCTTCGGCTGCAGCTGGTCGATGAAGATGTAGGAGCGGATGGTCGCCATCAGTTCGCTCCCGGCTGCCGCTCGCGCTGGATGGCGCGAAGCTCCTCGAGGATGAGCTGACGGATCTCGGAGCGAAGGTCGTCGCTGTCGGCGTTTGCCGCCGCGGCTCCGCCGCGGGAGGGGCGACCTCCCACCCAGTCGAACGAATAGTCGATGTTGCCTTCCGGCAGGCGCGGACGGACCGGCGGCTCGGGCAAGCCCAACTCGTCGAAGTTTTCGGCCGAGAACGGTGCGTCCTTCGCGTAGGCGATCCGCGTCCACTGGACGAGGTGTTTTGGGCCGATATTCTCGCTGACTGAGGAGCGCCCAAAGTAGCCGGTACCGACCGTCATGGTCGGTGCGAGAAACGTGTCGAAGCCGGCCGCGCCGGTCGAGCAGCCGGCATTCACCGCGATCCGGAGCACGGTCATCTCTGCGCCGAAGCGCAGGATGATGGCCGGATCCTCGGCGTGGATCGCCGCCGAATGGCCGGCGCCCTGCCGGCGAACCATGGCGCGGCAGGCGGTCAGCGCCGCCTCGCGCGTCGCGACCTCGTAGAAGCCGAGCACCGGGCAAAGCTTTTCGCGGCTAAGCGGATAGTCGTCGCCGATCCGCTCGAGCGGAACGAGAAGCACCCGCGTTCCGCGCGGCACGCGGATCTCGGCGCTCTCCGCGATCGTCTCGGCCGGCTTGCCGAGGAGCGAGGTGTTGAATTTTCCGCCCGGAAAGAGATGGTCTTGCAGGCGGTCGCGCTCGTCGCCGGAGAGCGTGTGGCAGTGCTGCCGCTTCAGCTCCTCCGTCAAGCGGCGAGCAATCGCGGCGTGCGCGATGACAGCGGATTCGTTGGTGCAGAGGATCGAATTGTCGAAGGCCTTGGAGTCGGCAATGAGTTTTGCCGCGCGGGCAACGTTGGCAGTCTCGTCGACGTAGGCCGGGTTGTTGCCGGGTCCGACGCCGATCGCCGGATTGCCGGACGAATAGGCGGCGCGCACCACCGGTGTTCCACCGGTCGCCAGAATCAGGTCGATGCGGTCGGACTTCATGATCGCCTCGATGATCGGCAGCGATGGATCGTCGATCACCTGGATCACGCCGTCCGGTGCGCCGGCCTTTTCCGCGGCCTTGGCGATCAGCCGCGCGGCGTCGGAGCAGCAGGCCTTGGCGTAGGGATGGGGAGAGATGACGATGGCGTTCCGCGTCAGGAGCGCGATGATCGCCTTGTAGAAGACCGAGCAGACCGGGTTGGTGGAGGGAGTGAGCGCAAAAATCACACCAGCCGGCTTCGGGATCTCGACGATTTTTCGATCCGCGTCGATGCGAAAATCGGTAAAATTGTCGTCGCAATAGTGCTCGAAAAGGCCGATCGAGCAGAGCTTGTTCTTGATCTCTTTGTGAGCGGGATTGCCGAATCCGGTCTCCTCGACCGCCCAATCGGCGTAGCGCCGCGCCTCGCTCGCCGCCGCCTCGGCGACGGCCTTGGCGATGGCGATCACCTCGGCGCGCGGATAGGTGGCGAATGAAGCGGCGGCCCAGCGCGCCTTCTCCACCATCTGCGCCGCTCGGCGCGGCGACAGACCGGCCTGCTCCTCGACGTTTTTCGCGGCGACCGCCATACCAGAAAAATCCCGACGCGGCCCGGCGGGCACGCGCCCGCCGCCGCAACAATTCAGCTCGATTTCACGCCAGGGAGGCTAGGGATCCCCGCCTGCGGCCGCTTGACACTGCACCGTGCATTCTTGACAGCCTCCTCAACCACGTCCGGGCGCGTCGCTTGCTCGCCGGTTCGCCCCCGTGCAACGATACGGTGATTGGTTCCGGTACCGGAGTTCCGCCGGGATGGACGCGTCGATGTCGGAGATACAAGAGCCTGCGATCTTCGCCGCAAGACACGCGCCGGGCGTGCTCGCCTCTGCCGCGACCGGCATCGTCGGCTTTATCGAAAAATATGGCGGCGACGTTGACGGCATTTTTGGTAGCGCCCGCATCGTGCCGGACATGGCCGGGTCGCCGACGCTAAAACTCAAGCTCAGCGCCTTCGTCGAACTGTTCGAGGAGTCCGCGCGCCAGACCGGCCACGACAATTTCGGCCTCTGGTTCGGCAACCAGTTCAAGCCGCGCGATCTCGGCATGTGGGGCTATGCGGCGGTCTCGGCGCCCACGCTCGGCTCGGCGCTCGAAAACCTCGTCGGCCTCTTCCGCTACCACCAGGAAAGCTCGGTCATGCGCCTGAGGCGTGGCGCCGATGGGCTCGTCCGGCTCGAGTATCAGATCGTCGCGCCGGCGATCGTGGAGCGCCGCCAGGACGCCGAGCTTTCCCTCGGCATGTTCCTGAATTTCTTCCGCGAAGCGTGCGGCGCATCCTGGGCGCCGGAAGAAGTGCATTTCGAGCACCCGAAGCCGGCAGAGGCGCGCGAGCACGAAATGGCCTTCGACGCGCCGGTCTATTTCTCGCAACCGACCAACGCGCTCTTGTTCAAGCCCGAGCTGCTCGACCGGCGCATGCCCGCGAGCGACCTCAGGCTGCTCGCCGTCATGCAGACGTGCCTGGAGCAGCTCGCTAGCGAATCCCCCTCCGAGGAGCTGGTGCTCGACCGCCTGCGCACCGCGATCCGCATGAAGCTGCCCGAGGGCTATCCTTCGCTGGAGGCGGTCGCGGAGGACCTGCACCTGCCGATCGGCGCCGTGTGCCGCGAGCTGCACGAGGCGGGCACGACCTACAAGGACGTGGTGGAAGGCGTCCGCCGCGATCTCGCGCTCGCCTACATGAAGCAGCGGCAGCTGCCATTCTCAGAAATAGCGATGCTGCTCGGCTATTCGGAGCTTTCCGCCTTTTCGCGTGCCTTCCGTCGCTGGACCGGTGCTGCGCCACGAGTGTACAGGGCGCGGGTGTTCCACGCTTAGGCGCGAACCTTCTCCCATAGGGAGAAGGTGGCTGCGATCCCCCGGTTTAACCGGGGGACGGATGAGGGGATGCGGCGAGGAAGAATGAGGTCAAGCGGTTGCCGTCGTAACCCCTCACCCGTCGCCGGAGCCTGTCCTCGGGCCGGCCGAAGGCCGGACCCGGGGGGCGACACCCTCTCCCTATGGGAGAGGGGAGGCTCCCCGCCTAGTCCTTCAACGCCTCTAGCGATTCCGGCAGGATCTGGCCGCCGTCGACGACGATCGTCTGGCCGGTGATGTAGGCCG
>CAYTTC010000008.1:0-70934 GCA_964440525.1 uncultured Propylenella sp.
GTCGCGGTGATCCGCGTCGGCGGCGCGAGCGAGGTCGAGGTGAAGGAGAAGAAGGATCGCGTCGACGATGCCTTGAACGCCACACGCGCGGCGGTCGAGGAAGGCGTCGTGCCGGGGGGCGGCGTCGCTCTCTTGCGGGCGAGAAAAGCCGTCGACAAGCTCACCAGCGACAATCCGGACGTGCAGGCCGGCATCAAGATCGTGCTGAAGGCGCTTGAGTCGCCGATCCGCCAGATTGCGACGAACTCCGGCGTGGATGCTTCGATCGTGGTCGGCAAGGTTTTGGAGAGCAAGTCCAACACCTTCGGCTTCGACGCGCAGGCCGAGGAATACAAGGACCTCGTCCAGGCCGGCATCATCGATCCGACCAAGGTCGTGAGAGTCGCCCTACAGGACGCCGCTTCGGTGGCCGGCCTGCTGGTGATGACCGAGGCGATGGTCGCCGAGGCGCCGAAGAAGGAAGCCGGGCATCCGCCGATGCCGGGCGGCGGCGGCGGCATGGGCGGCATGGACTTCTAAGGTCCGAGCCGAACTGCCAGAAATGCGAAGGGCCGCCAGAAGGGGCGGCCCTTTTTTGTGCGGCGATCGGCTTTCGCTCCTCAAAGCGAAGCGAGCGCCTGGCAAACGCTGACGGTCGCGGCGTCGAAGCCGGCGGGGTTGCCGAGCACGTCGGCGCATTTCAGCTTGAGGGCGGCGACTTCGTTGTCGTCGATATTGCCGAAGGCGCGGCCCAATTCAATTTGGCTCGGAGGCGCGCCGAGGCCGTCGGGAGAGCCGCCGCCTCCCAGCGAAACGGCGCCGCCGACACCTCCGATGTCCGCGCCGACGATCCCATCGCCAGGGTCAAGGTCGGCATCGGCGCCGCTATCGCCAAGCCCATTCAGATCGATGCCGAGATCCGACGTGCTCACAATGCCGTCGCCGTTGGCGTCGTCCAGAATGCTGAGAACGCCGTCGCCATTGACGTCGAGGACAAGCTGCGCGTCGTCATCAGCATTGATGACCCCGTCGTCGTTCAGATCGACGGTTGCGTGGGACGTCCCCGTGGATTGCCCGAGGCCCACATCGATATCGCTCGTGGCCGCGTGGCCGGCGGCCTGCTTCAGCTTCAGAAGATCGAGGTCGATGTCCACGCCATCCTCGTCGAGGTCGGCGGTGGCATTCGCAGCGTTATTGCCTCCAGCATTGGCGCCCGTGCCGGCATGCACGCCGCCGCCGCTGCCGCCGCCACTGCTAATGCCGACGCCGCCAACATTAAAGTCGATGGCCCGCGCTGGTGCGCCGACGAAGGCGATCGCAGCAATCGCCCCCGCCAGAAGTGAAACTCGATGCCTCGTCATATTCATCCTCCTCGGTGTTTCGAGCGTTGCCTTAAATCAGGACGCGGGAAGCTGAGAGGCAATGCGACGGAGGCTATATGGTTCTACTAATTCAACCACAAGTTTGGACTTGGTTACATTGGATTATCAGATGGAGCTATTTATTGAATAGTTTCTCCCGTCCTAAACTTCGCAAATTGTCAGCTTATTTTCACGTAAATCTTACGAGCTTTTCTGGATCAAGCGTCAGCCCGACCCGAGCCAATGCTTCGAAAAGACCGCCGGCAGCTTGGCGAGCTGGCTGCGCCCACGGCGCGGAGAGCGAGGCGGCGAGGTTGGCCTCGGAGCGGAGGATGAGGCCGTCCTCCAGCACCTTCAGATGGTTCGCCGCGAGCGTCGTGCCGGTGGTGGTGATGTCGACGATGAGGTCGGCGGTGCCGACAGCGGGCGCGCCCTCGGTCGCGCCGAGGCTTTCGACCACGCGGTAGAGCGCGATGCTGTGCGCGGCGAAAAAGGTTTGCGTGAGATTCCAATACTTTGTGGCGATGCGCATGCGGCGGCCATGGCGGGCGCGAAAACCGGCGGCGACATCGTCGAGATCCTGCATGGTCCAGACGTCGATCCACAGCTCCGGCACCGCGACCACGACGTCAGCCATGCCGTAGCCGAGGCGGGCAAGAAGCGCGATCCTGGCGTCGGCATCGGCCACGGTCTCGCGTACCTGGTCCTCGCCGGTGATGCCGAGATGGATGTTTCCGGCGGCCAGCTCGCGCGGGATCTCGGAAGTGGCGAGGAAAGCCACCTCGATATTCTCTTGCCCCGCGAGGCCACCGCGATAGCGGCGCCCGTCGCGGCTCTCCACGGGACAGCCGGCGCGCTGAAGAAGCGCTTCCGTCGCGTCCTTGAGCCGGCCCTTGGAGGGAAGTGCCAGGATGAGCGTGCCGTTCACCGCGCCGCCTCCGCTCCAATCAGATCGAGCCGCATGGTGAAGCCGACGGCGGGCACCGGGCGGGTGGCGCCGAGCATTTCCATCATGCGATCGTAGCGCCCGCCGCCGATCAGCGGCTCGGAAAAACCTTCGGCGCTGACCTCGAAGACGAGGCCGGTGTAATAATCGAGCGGACGGCCAAAACCCGCCTCGAAATGGATGTTCTTCGTCGCGAACGCCAGCCGGGTGATCGCAGCGGCGCGTTGCGCGAAAATATCGACGGCCTCGCCGAGGTCGAGGCTGCGGCGGCGCGCAAAGTCGCGCAGCATTTTTGCGGAAGCGCCAAGCTCGGAGGAGAGTGCGAGGTATTCGGTCAACGTCTCGCTCGCGCGCGCCGCCACCGACACGTCGGGAATAGCGCGGCGATCGAGGAAGCGCTCGGCGATTTCTTCCGGCGAGCGACCCGCGCCTTCCGCATGGCCGTGCGCATCGCGCCGCTCTTCGAGAAGCGCGAGCAATCCGTCGCGGTCGTCGGCGAGCACGCGCGTTTTCGGGTCGAGCCGCCTGTCCTCAGTCTCGCGGGGGGCCGCCATGCGCGCGAGATTAGCTTGCATCAGCTCCGGCAGGCCGCAGGAGCGGCGGAGCCGCCGTCGCCAGCGGCCGGGAAGGCCGAGCGTCCGGAGTAGCGCGTCGAACATGCCGATATCGCCGAGGCGGACGGAGACCGGCGCGCCGGCTGCTTCTGACGCGCAGGCGATGGCGAGGGCAAGCGCTTCGGCGTCGGCCGTCACGCGATCGGCGGCGCCAAAATCCTCGTATCCGGTCTCCAGCCGCTCCGGAGAACCCTGGTCGTGGCGGCGAAAAACGAGCCCCTCATAGGCGTAGCGCGCTGGGCCGGCGGCCGATGCGAGGTGCATCAGGCAGACGGGGATGGTGAAGTCGGGACGGAGCGCCAGCCGCTCGCCCTGCGGCCCTTCGGTCACGAACATTTTTCGGCGGATGTCCTCGCCCGCCGTCTCCAGAAACGGATCGGCCAGGTGAAGCACCGGCACGTCGACGAAGCGCGCGCCGGCGGCGGAGTAGAGCGCTCGGAGACGGGGGGATACGGGAGGCATCAGCCCGCCCCTTCCTCTCCCTCTCCGTTTGTCATCCCGGTTTGGCCCCTCGGGTCTGGCCTTCGGCCAGCCCAAGGACAGGCCCCGGCCAAGACCGGGACCCATGAACACCGACGGGGCGAAATCCTGCGTTTCGGACCGAGCCCCCGCCTGCTTGCTTCGGTGTTCATGGGTCCCGGTCTTGCCGCTGACGCGGCAAACCGGGATGACAAAAGGAGGGGTAAGGCGCTCACCGTCAGCCGGCCTTCTGCCGCGCGAGCAGCTCTTTCACCTTCGCGACGAGATCGCCTTGCGCCACCTCGAACTGGCCGGGGCGCTCCTCGCGCCAAGCCTGGTGGTCGGCGATGGCGGCCGCTTGCTGCTTTCCGACAGCGAGGTTTTTGATTTGCACCATTGGCGGATCGCGGGGCGTTCCATCCAGATTCATGATCTCCCTTTCGCCTTGCATGATGACAGCAGGTGAATTGCGCTTGTCAGCGTATTTCAGCTGCGCCTTCATGCCGGAGGTGCCGAGATACATTTCGGCCGCGACGCCCGCGTTACGGAGGTCGGCGACGATTCTTTGGTAGTCGGCGAGGCGGCTCTTATCCATAACGGTGACGACGACGGGGCCGGAAAAACCTTCGTCGCCGAGCTTGCCGATTGCCTTCAGGGCCGTGGCGAGCCGCGACACGCCGACGGAAAAACCGGTGGCCGGCACTTCTTCGCCGCGGAATCTTCCCACGAGCCCGTCATAGCGTCCGCCCCCGCCGACCGAGCCGAAGACGACCGGCTCGCCCTTCTCGTTCGGGACTTCGAAGGTGAGTTGCGCCTCGAAGACGGGGCCGGTGTAGTATTCGAGGCCACGGACAATGGAAGGGTCGAATTGAATGCGATCTGTGTCATATCCGCTGACTCGAACCATCGCGGCACATTCTTCAAGCTCGCGAACGCCGGTCGTCGCTACCGGAGAGTCACTGAAATGCGTCAGCAATTGATCAAATAGCTCATAGTCGCGATCTTCGGCATCTTTCACGTCGCTCAGATACATTTGGGCAGTAATTTTCTTCGACAGATCAATCGTGGCTTGGAGAAAACCAATCACACGGGCGGCTTGCAAATCAGAGAGTCCTGCTCCGCGTGTGAAGTCTCCACTCTCATCGCGTCGACCCGGCCCAAGCAAATGTCGGACCCCGACAAGCCCGAGCCGATCTATTTTGTCGATCGCGCGGAGCACCGTCAGCCTCCGCCCCGCATTCTCTTCACCGCCGAGACCGATCGCCTCCATCACGCCGTCGAGGACTTTGCGGTTGTTGACCTTGATGACGTATTGGCCGCGTTCGAATCCCACCGCCTCCATCGTGTCCGCCGCCATCATGCAGATCTCGGCGTCGGCGGCGACACTCGCCGAGCCCACAGTATCCGCATCGAATTGCATGAACTGGCGAAAGCGACCCGGCCCCGGCTTTTCGTTGCGAAAAACCCAGCCGGCGCGATAGCTGCGATAAGGTTTCGGCAGCGCGTCGTAGTTTTGGGCGACGTAGCGGGCGAGCGAGGCGGTCAGGTCGTAGCGGAGCGAGAGCCAGGATTCGTCCTCGTCCTGAAAGGAGAACACGCCCTCGTTCGGCCGGTCCTGGTCGGGCAGGAATTTTCCGAGCGCCTCGGTGTATTCGACGAACGGCGTCTCCACCGGCTCAAAACCGTAGCGCTCGTAGACCGCCTTGATTTTTTGCATCATCGCCTCGACAGCGCGGATATCCGCGGGCCCGCGATCGGCGAAGCCGCGCGGCAGTTTTGGGTCGATACGGTTTGGCTTCTTCGGGGTCATCGGATCAGCAGGATCGGGGACGGGAGTTACTAACGGAAGGGAAGGCCGGCAACAACCAGTAGGCCGGATGGTCTCTCAAGATCGCCGGCATCGCGGCGCACGCAATCGCCCCGCGGCTTTTTCGGCCCGAGGTTCGTGTCCCATTCCAATCTCCCCTCCGAAGAAGGGGTGCGGGGCGCCTCGCGGCACCTCTGTGCCGTCCGCCTTGTGGGCGAACCGCGAATTGAAGAAGCAGGCACGACAAAGCGCCCCGCGCGGCTGTTTCGACCCCGGTCCTCCTGCTCTCCGCCTGCCTGATGCGCGGATGGGCGCCTCCAGACAGGCTTAAGGCGGACAACGAGCCGCAGACCGGTCCTAGTGCCGGTCGGGCGGAGTTTTGGGGCCGACCGAGTCAGGTTGGTCCAGAACGCCAACCTGCCGCGGACCGCCCGCCCTTCCCGTGAAGCTTCCGGTGCACCACAGACCCTCGGAGAAGAGCGGCGAAGCGGAGTGTAAGAGAGGTTTTGCGGGCGGGGATTACTTTTGAGGTGTGCACCAGGAGCGGCTACCACTCGACCTTCTCCCAAGCTTGGGAGAAGGTGCCCGCGAAGCGGGCGGATGAGGGTTAGTGGCTGGGAGCTCCCCAGCTTCGAGGTTCGCGCGGCACCACCGGGCACAAACCTGGACCTGCTCCACTTGATGCCGGCCTGAACCCTCATCCGTCGCCTTTCGGCGACACCTTCTCCCGGTCTCGGGAGAAGGTTGGCATGCGCGCGGAGGACTCGTTTGATCGAAACCGACGTCGTCATTATCGGGGGTGGGCATAACGGGCTCGTCTGCGCCGCTTATCTCGGCGAGGCGGGGCTGAAGGTGACGGTGCTGGAGCGTCGGCATGTGGTGGGCGGCGCGGCGGTGACGGAGGAGTTTTATCCGGGTTTTAGGAACTCCGTCGCCTCCTACACGGTCTCGCTGCTCAATCCGAAGGTGATCCACGACCTCGGGCTCCGCGCGCACGGGCTTCGAATCGTCGAGCGCGACATTGCGAATTTTCTGCCGCTTCCGGACGGACGATCGCTGAAGGTCGGCGCCGGGATAACGAAGGCGGAGGTGGCGAAATTCTCGGCGCGCGATGCGGAACGCCTCGACGACTACCAGAAACGGCTCGAGGCGATCGCCGATGTGCTCCGAAAACTGGTGCTGGAAACGCCGCCGAACGCCGCGGCGGAAGGCTGGCGCGCACTGCCGGAGCTTTTCAAGGCGGCGGGGCTCGGCCGGCGCGTCGCCGGGCTCGACGCGGAGATGCGGCGTGAGCTTATCGACCTATTTCTGAAATCGGCCGGCGATTTTCTCGATTCGTGGTTCGAGAGCGATCCGATCAAGGCGGTCTACGGTTTTGACGGCATCGTCGGCACCTATCAGAGCCCGTATGCGGCGGGGACCGCCTATGTGCTTCTGCATCACGCTTTCGGCGAGACGAACGGCAAGAAGGGCGTCTGGGGCCATGCGATCGGCGGCATGGGAGCGATCACGCAGGCGATGGCAAAATGCTGCGCCGCGCGCGGCGTCGATATTCGCACCGAAAGCCCGGTCCGCGAGGTGATCGTCGAAAAGGGCCGCGCCGTGGGCGTCGTGACGGAGGCGGGCGAAATTTTTCGGGCGCGACTCGTGGTCTCCAACCTCAACCCGAAACTCTTGTTCACGCGGCTTGTCGATCCGGCGGCGCTCCCAGAAAATTTCCTCCGAAGAATTTCCAACTGGCGCTGCGGTTCCGGCAGCTTTCGCATGAACGTGGCGCTCTCCGAGCTGCCGGATTTTTCCTGCCTCCCCGGCAAGGCGCAGGCGGAGCATCACACCGCCGGCATCATCATCGGCCCGAGTCTCAGCTATCTGGAGCGCGCTTTTCTCGACGCCAAGCGGGGCGGCTGGTCGAAGGAGCCGATCGTGGAGATGCTCATTCCCTCGACGCTCGACGACACGCTGGCGCCGCCCGGAAAACACGTCGCGAGCCTCTTCTGCCAGCACGTGGCGCCGGAGCTGCCCGAAAATTTTGCCGACGGCAGCTCATGGGACGATCACAAGGAGACGGTCGCCGATCTGATGATCGAGACGGTCAATGCCTATGCGCCGAATTTTCGCGCGTCGGTCATCGGGCGGCAGGTGCTTTCGCCGCTCGACCTCGAACGCACCTTCGGGCTTCTCGGCGGCGACATTTTTCATGGGGCATTGTCGCTCGACCAGATTTTTTCCGCCCGCCCGATGCTCGGCCATGCCGATTACCGCGCGCCGATCCCCGGCCTCTATATGTGCGGCTCCGGCACGCATCCGGGCGGCGGCGTCACCGGCGCGCCCGGGCATAATGCGGCGTGGGAAATCCTTCGGGACGTGAAGCGCAAGCGCGTGGCTGCGGCGGCCGGCGCCTGAGAGAAGCGGCAGGCGATGCGCGCATTCATCGCACGCCTCCGTCATCGCGACGCAGTGCTCGAAAACCTCAATTCGCTGCTGCTCCTCTATCCCCGCAAACGGCAGTTCGCCGCCGATTTCCCGGAGCTGAAGGCGGTCATGCGTGCGCATTGCGAGGCGGGAGTCGCCGCCCCGTCCTCGGCGCTGCAGATCGCCGTGGGCATAATCGAAAACTTCCTCCGCCAGCTCGACGACCGCGGAAAGGCCGCGGTGCTCGACGCGCTCGTGCAGACGGGGCGGCCGGGATTTTCGGAGATCGCCGCGGCGCGGCTCAAAGGCGAGCGCGGCGAGGAGCGCGACCCCGTCCGCTTCGCTACGCGGCTCGCCGGCGTCGCGATCTTCATGGCGGCGCGGATGGCGGAGGAAGGCACCCTCAGCCGCCGCGACTATGGCGGCTTTCTCGAAAAGCTCGCGAGTGCGCTTGGGGCAGACGCCGCACGGGAGCAGGAGCTCTCCCGCAGCTTCGCGCTGCAGGAGCATCGCCCGCTCTGAAGCTTTGGCGAAAAGAAACAGGCGGGGCCGAAAGCCCCGCCTGCGCAGTGTTTTCAGCGTCGAACTTGTGCGATCAGCCGCCGATGCAGGTGTCGACGTTGGCGGGCGTGCACACGTCGAGGCCCGTATAGGTCGGGTCGGCCGGAGCCGGCTTGCCTTCAACGATATCCTTGATCGCGTAGATGACCTTGTAGCCCATCTCAAACGGACGCTGGCCGACCTGTCCGGCCGAAAGGCCTTCTTTCATCAGGTCGATCTGGACGGGGAGCGTGTCGGCAACGACGAGCGCCAGCTCGCCCGACGCGATCTTGTCCTTGTACTGGCTAACGGCGGCCCGGTAAGCGTCCGGCACGAATTGCGGGAAGCCGCCGGTCGGAATGAACGCGTCGAGGTCGGGATACTTGCCCAGAATGTCCTCCAGCTGCTGCACCGACAGCGGAAAATCGTCGTTCGTGTAGAGCGGGCATCCATCAACCTCGGTCCAGCCGTTGGTGTCTTCAAGGCGTGCGCCGGGCGGATCGCCGCGCTCGACGCCGGCGAGCGTGTCGCGAATACCCTGCATGCGCTCGTTGTGGTTGGCCGCGGCCGCGCCGCCCGACTGGATGCAGATCGTCCCGCCGTCCGGCTTGATCCCCTGGGCTAGCTTCGCCAGCTCCACGCCGATCTCGTAATTGTGCGTTCCGATATAGGCAACGCGCAGATCCTTGCTTTCCGGAAGCAGATCGGTGTCCCAGGTCAGGATCGGAATGCCCTTGGCCTTCGCCTCGGGCAGCACGCTCGCCATCGCAGCCGCATTGGCCGCGGCAACGGCAATGCCGTCGACGCCCTTGGCAATCAGGTCCGCCACGATCTGCACCTGCTCGTCGCCGCCGCCGTGCTCCGGCGGGCCGGTGAAGAAGCACTCGACCTTGTCGGCGCCGATTTCGGCGACGGCTTTTTCGCAGCCGAGCTTGGCCTGATCGAAGAACGGGTTGTTCAGGTTCTTCGGCACCACCGCGATGACGAGCTTATCCTGAGCGCTTGCCTGACCGGCGAAGAACGCGCCGGCCACCATCGCGCCGGCGATGAAGGCTGCACCTGTCATATACTTTCTCATTCCATTCCTCCCTTGCTCACAAAAATGAAGCGCGCCGCTCATTGACCCGAGCTTAAGCACGCCTCCGCCCGCGAATCTTTTCAAGCAGAACCGCGAGAACGATGAAGACGCCGACAAAGGCGCCTTGCCAATTGGAATCGATTCCCTGCATCAACAGGGAATTGCGGATGACCTCAAGCAGCGCGGCTCCGACGAAGGCCCCGAAGGGCCCGCCCTCGCCGCCCATCAAATTGGCGCCGCCGATGACAGTCGAGGCGATGACGCGGAGCTCGTAACCGGTGCCGAGCCCGTTGATCGCCGAGCCCTGCCACCCGACGATCAATATGGCGGCGATGGCGGCCGTCAGCCCGGAGATGACGTAAGCATGCACCTTCACCCGATCGACCGGCACGCCGGTCAGCCGTGACGCCTGCTCGTTGCCGCCGATCGAATAGAGGTGGCGTCCCCAGGTGGTGAGCCTCAGGATCACGCTGAAGAGAGCCGTAAGAAGGATCAGCACCCAGACGGGATGCGAGAGGCCGAGGAACTGGCCGCCGCCGATGATCTTGAACGTCGCGCCGGAGGGGCCGAATTCGTAGATCATCTTGTTTTCGGAGAGCACGATCGCGATCGACCGGGCGAACGAGAGCATGCCGAGCGTCACTACGAATGGCGAAAGGCCGACATAGGCGATCAGCAGGCCGTTGATCAGGCCGGTCGCCATACCGGTCAGCAAGCCCGCGCCGAGGGCGAAGTACCATTGGTGGCCGGCCTGCAGCAGGACGCCGCATACCACGCCGACGAGTCCCATGATCGAGCCGACGGAGAGGTCGATGCCGCCGGTGATGATCACCGCAACCATCCCGACCGCCATGATGCCAATGAAGGCGAAGTTGCGGGTGATGTTGTAGAAATTGGCGCGGCTCGCAAAGGCGTCCGGCTGCAGGAAGCACATCACGCCGACGATGACGATCAGTGCAACCGTGATCCAGAACGCCTGCATCGATATGAGCTTCTCGAAGAGCGTCTGCTCCTTGATGCCGACGACGTCCTCGATCGCCACCCCGCCCATTGGTCGCGGCGCAGCGCCAGCTGCCCCGGCAGGCGCTCCCTCAGGCTGCATGGATGGCTCCAGTGATGAGGCCGGTCACCTCTTCCGGACTGGAGTCCTTGATCGCCTTCTCCGCCACTTTGCGCCCGCGTCGCATCACGAAGATGCGGTCGGCGACGGCGAAGACGTCTGGCATGCGGTGGCTGATGAGGACGATGGCGATGCCCCGGTCGCGCAGGCGCCGAATTAGGTCGAGCACCTGTGCCACCTGCCGCACGGAGATCGCGGCCGTGGGCTCGTCCATGAGCAGGATCTTGGATTCCGCAAGCCGCGTGCGCGCGATCGCCACGGCCTGGCGCTGGCCGCCCGACATGCGGCGGACGAGGTCGCGCGGCCTGGTCTCAGACTTGAGCTCAGCGAAGAGCTCGCCTGCCCGCTGGTACATCGAGCGAAAATCGAGGAACCTGAAGGGCCCGACGCGGTTCGCCGCCTCGCGGCCGAGGAAAACGTTGGCTGCCGCGGTCAGGTTGTCGCAGAGCGCCAGATCCTGATAGACGATCTCGATCCCCTTCTGGCGCGCTTCGATCGGCTTGTGGAACTGCACCGGCTTGTCGTCCATAATGATCTCGCCCGAGGACGGTGCGAAATTTCCAGCGACAATCTTCACCAGTGTCGACTTGCCGGCCCCGTTGTCTCCCATGAGGCCGAGCACCTCGCCCGGCTCCAACGTGAGATCGACCTCGGTCAGCGCGGTGATCGCGCCGAAGTGCTTCGATATCTTGCTAAGCTGGAGAACAGCCACGTGACGGCTTCCACTCGACCTTAGACGTTTCCTCTCCGGCGGGCTGCGGGCCGGTATTTTTCGCGACGATAGGGAGGTCGGAAGGCGTTGTCCAGCGAGCGGCGCGGGTGCCTGGCCCGCCACCGGATGTGTCATCCGATGCGGACGCTGACGCTTCCCAATTCGCTGAAATCGGCCTCGACCTCATCGCCTCGATCAATAGGTAGCGGAATCATGCATGTTCCGGTTGTCACGACCTCGCCTGCCTTCAGGATCAGTCCCAAGCCCGATAGCTCGTTCGCGAGCCAGGTGAGCGCATCGAGCGGACCTGCGAGGACGTTGGCGCCGCGTCCTTCCCGCTCGATCTTGCCGCGCACCACGCCGGTTACGCGATGCCCGGCGAGGTCCATTTCGCGCCAGGCGGCGGGCGCCGGATCGCCGAGCACGAAAAGATGCGCGCAGGCGTTGTCGGCGATCAGCTGCGGAGCTCCGACAGCGGTGAAATCGTCGTAGCGGGAATCGGGGATCTCGATCGCAGGGTGGAGTGTCGCGACGGCATCCGTGACCTCGGCGATCGAGTACGGCTGAGCGCGAGGCGTGAGGTCGCGCGCCATGCGGAATGCAAATTCCGCCTCGGCGACCCGCATGTGATTGGCACCGAGCGGCAGCGCGGCGCCGCTCGCGAAAGCCTTCTCGCGCAAGAGCCGTCCCGCGAGCGGCGCGTCGACATTGATGTGCGACTGTCCGGCGGCGCTCGTCGCCGCAATCTTCCAGCCGAAAAGCGGCGCCCGGCTGCGGCCCTCCACCAGCGCCTGCACAGCATAGCCCTCGGCGCGCGTTGTCGGCCGGATTTCCGCCGGCAGCTCGGCCAGGCGGCGGCCCTCCTCCCAGTGCCGCCACACCAGGTCGGACGCGGCTCGGAGGCCGGCTTCGCTCAGCATTCCGGCTCCCGGCTAACCAACAACCAAGATATGGAGATCGCGCGGGCCGTGGGCGCCGAGGATCAATGTCTGCTCGATGTCGCCCGAGCGCGACGGGCCGGTGACGAGGTTCACCGTGCGCGGCAAGACACCGGGTCCATAGGTCTCGCGGATGCGGCGCCAGACCGTTTCGTAGTCGCCGGCGATGTCGTCAGCGAACACCACGACGATATGCGTGTCGGGGAGGAAGTTCAGGGTTGTCGGGTTGTCCTCGCCAGATAGAAGCATCAGCGTGCCCGACTCGGCGACGCCGGCGAAAGCGCGGCTCAGCGAAACGGCATCGTGGCCGTCGGACGCGCCAGTCAGGCGCTCCAGATGCGGCTCGCGGTCCCAAGGCAGGCTCGCGAGCACGAGATCGGCGCCCGAGCGTATCTGCATCGGAAGATTGTGGGCGCGAAGATGCGTGCCGACCGCCGCCGGCACGTCGTCCGGCGAGGCGAGCCGCTCGACGGTTGAGGAAACGCGTTCCGCCATCTCGCAAAACAGCGCAACGCGACCTTTGCGATCGCGCTTTCCCCGTTCAGGGATGAGGTTGGGCTGCGGGTTCTCGATCCGCGCGGCGACGGCTTGGGTCCGCGCGGCTTCATCCCCGGCGACGCCGAGCGCTCGCCTGACCTTGGCAAGCACCGCCTCGCGCGCGCTCACGCCTTTGCCCTGCCGGCTTTGTAGAGATCCATGAAGGTGCGACCGGACGGCGCCGGCATGTCGCGGTCTTTGGTCCAGCCGCCGGCGAGCGGCAGGCTCGCGAAGCGCCCGCGCCGGCGGCCCAAAATGCCGAGCGCGCGCATGGCGACGCGGGTGGCGAGACGATAGAGCCTCGGCCGCGTCGCGAAGTAGGCCCAGAGACGGATGCCGTAGCGCTGCGTCGCCGGCGAGAGGCCGCGCTCGAACTCCTTCTCGCGCCAGTGCCGCATCAGCTTGGGAAGCGGGATCATCATGGGGCAGACGCTTTCGCAGCGCCCGCAGAAGGTAGAGGCGTTCGGAAGGTCACGCGTCTTCTCCAGCCCGAAGATCGCCGGGTCGAGCACGGCGCCCATCGGCCCCGGATAGGTGGCGCCGTAAGCGTGGCCGCCAACCGCGTGATAGACCGGGCAGTGGTTCATGCAGGCACCGCAGCGGATGCAGCGGAGCATCTCCTGATATTCGGTGCCGAGCATCGCGGTCCGGCCATTGTCCAGAATCACCACGTGGTATTCGGCGGGGCCGTCGGGATCCTCGGGCCGGCGCGGGCCGGTGGAGACGGTCGTGTAGACCGACATGTCCTGACCGGTGGCGGAGCGGGCGAGGAGGCGCAGGATAGTCGAGGCGTCCATCAGCGTCGGCACGAGTTTTTCGATCGACGCGATGACGATGTGGATGCGCGGCAGGATCTGCGTCAGGTCGCCATTGCCTTCGTTGGTGACGATGATGGAGCTTCCAGTCTCGGCGACCAGAAAATTCGCACCGGTAATGCCGACATCGGCGGCGAGAAAGCGGTCGCGGAGGATGCCGCGCGCCTCGGCGAGCAGGCTCGTCGGCTCGGAGAGATCGCGATCGGGCGGCAAATGCGTATGGACGCGGCGGAAGTCGGCTTCCACCTGATCCTGATTCACGTGCACGGCAGGCGCGATGATGTGGCTCGGCACCTCGCCGCGGAGCTGAATAATGTATTCGCCGAGGTCGGTCTCCACAGCCTGGATGCCGTTCGCCTCGAGGTGCTCGTTAAGACCGATCTCCTCGGAGATCATCGACTTGCCCTTGGTCGCGGTCTTGGCGCCGACACTGCGGCAAATGCCGAGGATGATTTTCCGCGCGTCCTCCCCGGTCTCGGCGAAGTGCACATGCCCGCCGCAGGCGGTGACACGCGCCTCGTAGGCTTCGAGGTAGAGGTCGAGGTGGTCGAGCGTGTGATCCTTGATCGCGCGCGCCTGCTCGCGAAGCTCTTCGAACTCGGGAAGCGCCGCAACGGCCAGCGCGCGTTTTTCGATGAAGTTGTGGCGGACGTGGTTCAGCGCCCGCTGCAGCTGCGGGTCATCAAGCGCATGGCGGGCGTTCTCCTTGAACTTGTCAGCCGTGATCTGCATGAGGGGCCGCTTCCACCTACCAGGCGCAGTCTTCGGAAGAGCCGCGGCGGAGGACGAATTCGCCATGCTCGCCGCCCGCCGCCAGGTAATCGCGGCCGCCCTCACCGTTTTTCGCCAGCATTCCGGTCTGATCGTTCACGAGCTTGACCATGTCGCCGCCCGACCAGAGGACCTTGAAGCGCTCGCCGCTCGCCTCGCAATAATCGTTGGCGCAGGCCTCGCAGAGATAGCCGCCCTCGATCTTCACATAGCAGGCGCCGCTGAAGCCGAATCTCGTCCCGTATCTCAGCGAATAGATGACGCTAGCGAGGAGGTCGTCCTCGAAGACCTGGAAATTTACCGCGATCTCAGTGACGCGCTGCCCCGGATGCGCTGCAAGGTGCGCGGCGGCGTAGGTGCGCGCGAAGCAGGTGTCATAGAGAGCCGAGGCCTCCTGCGAGGCGGCCTGCCCGGCGCCAGCGACGAGCGCTCCGCCGGTCAGAAACGCGCGGACGAGCGCAGGCGGCCGAAAAATCCTCATGCGCCCGCCTCTCCGATCGCCGGCTCGTCGGTCATGCCGGCGAGCACTTCGGCGACGTGGCGGGAGCGCGTCGCGCGGCCTTCGCGCTTCAGCTTGCCGGCCATGTTGAGCAGACAGCCGAGGTCGCCGGCAAGCAGCGTCTCGGCGCCCGTCTCGGCGATCCGCGCCGTCTTCTTCTCAACGATGGCGTTCGAGATATCGGGATATTTTACGCAGAACGTGCCGCCGAATCCGCAGCAGACATCCGCCTCCGGCAGCTCCCGGAGATCAAGCCCGGCGACCGTTCTCAGGAGCTGGCGTGGCTGCTGCTGGATGCCGAGCTCGCGCAGCCCCGAGCAGGAATCGTGATAGGTGACGCTTCCCTGGTGAGAAGCGGCAACCGAGGCGACGCCGAGCACGTCGGTCAGAAAGCTCACCAGCTCAAAGGATTTCGCGGCAATCGCATCGGCGCGCGGCGCCCATTCCGGATCGTCGGCGAAGAGTCCCGGATAATGCTTCTTGATCATGCCAGTGCAGGAGCCGGACGGCGCGACGACATAGTCGTATGGCGCGAAGGCCGTGATGACGCCCTTCGCTACGGCCTTGGCGTCGCTCCGGTCGCCGGAATTGTAAGCGGGCTGGCCGCAGCAGGTCTGCGCCTCCGGCACCTCGACGCTGCAGCCAGCATCCTCCAAGAGCTTCAGCGCGGCAAAGCCGATGCTCGGGCGAAAAAGATCGACGAGGCAGGTGACGAACAGGCCGACACGTGGCTTGGCGGCTGCGGTCGCCAGCGGATGAGCAGGAGCGCTCACGAGGCGACCGATCGCGAGGCGGCGCGTTCGTACTTGGCGAGGCGGCGCGCGGCGTTGGCTTCGCGCGCCAAGGTCTCGCCGACCGCTTTCAGCGCGCGCTCCACGAAAGCGATATGTGCCTCGGCCGCGCGGCGTGCGGCATCGAGATTACCCGCGGCTATGCCGGCATGGATGCTGCGGTGTTGTTCCAGCAGGCTCAGCCGATAGGGGGCGTACGCGTAAAGCCGGTCGCGATTGTGAAAAACGCCTTCGGCCATGAGCTGGTAGGAGGAGCGCATCGTGTGGAGGAGGACAATGTTATGCGCGGCCTCGACAATCGCCATGTGGAACTCGACGTCGAGGCGCGATTCGGCCGCCGGATCGCCCTCAGCATGTGCCGCCTCCATGGCGGCAAGGATGCGGTCGAGGATGGCGATGTCCGCCGCCGTCGCGCGTTCGGCGGCAAAGGCGGAGGCAAGGCCCTCCACCTCGCGGCGGAACTCCAGATAGTCGGCAATGGCTCGGGGATGGCGGCGGACCAGCCCGACCATCGGCTCTTTGAAGGCGGTGCCGAGAATCTCGGCAACATAGGTTCCCTCCCCTGGCCGCGACGCGACGAGATGACGGGCTTCCAGCTCCTTCAAGGCAGCGCGCAGGATCGGGCGCGATACGTCGAGCTCCGTCGAAAGCTCGCGCTCGGCCGGCAGCCGGTCGCCTGGCCGGAGCACGCCGTCGAGAACCAGGTCCTCGATCTGGCGGATGACCGTGTCGGCGGTTCGGTCGTGGACGATCTTGCGGAACATTGGCCGTGTTACGATAAAGAGGGGCTCACGATAGAGAGCGAGCGCCGCCGTGGTCAATTCTTTTGTCCAAGGGCAGCAAAACCTGCCGCCCGGGCGACCCTCGCCTTGGTAACAAACGCTAGATTCGAAGCTCGACAAGCCACGGCCGAAATGGTCTGTTACGTGGTCAATAAAATAGACCACCGAAGAATGACAGATTGACGACGGGATAGGCGAATGTCGCTGGCGATGCCAAAACCGAAAGCCGACGTGATGGCCCGAAGCGCCGCGATCGCGAAGGATCTCAGCGCCATCGTGCCGGGCGAGGGTGTGGTCTCCAACCCCGAGGAGCTCAGACCCTTCGAGAGCGACGGGCTGACCGCCTACCGCCAGATGCCGATGCTGGTGGTGCTTCCGGAAACGGTCGAGCAGGTGAGCCAGGTCCTTCGCTACTGCTACGAGAACGGGATCCGCGTGGTGCCGCGCGGCTCCGGCACGTCGCTCTCGGGCGGGGCTTTGCCGCTCGCCGACGGCGTCCTCCTCGTCATGTCGAAGTTCAACAAGATCCTCGACATCGACTTCGACAACCGCGCCGTGGTGGTGCAGCCGGGCGTCACCAATCTCGGTGTGACCAACGCCGTGGTGCATCGCGGCTTCTACTACGCGCCTGACCCATCCTCGCAGATCGCCTGCTCGATCGGCGGCAACGTCGCGGAAAATTCCGGCGGCGTGCATTGCCTGAAATACGGGTTGACCGCCAACAACGTGCTCGGGATCGAGATGGTGCTGATCACCGGCGAGGTGATACGGCTCGGCGGAAAACATCTCGACGCAGAGGGCTACGACCTCCTCGGCCTGATGACAGGATCGGAGGGGCTGCTCGCCGTCGTCACCGAGGTGACGGTCCGGATTCTCCGATCGCCGGAGACGGCGCGCGCCGTGCTCATCGGTTTTTCGTCGAGCGAAGACGCCGGCCGCTGCGTCGCAGACATCATCGGGGCGGGCATCATTCCTGGCGGCATGGAGATGATGGACCGGCCGGCGATCCACGCGGCGGAAGATTTCGTGCATGCCGGCTATCCGCGCGACGTGGAGGCGCTCCTCATCGTCGAGCTCGACGGCCCGCAGCGCGAGGTCACGCATCTCCTGAAGCGCGTCGAGGAGATCGCGCGGGGAGACGGTGCGGTCAATATCAGAGTCTCGAACAGTGAAGCGGAGCGGCTCGCCTTCTGGGCTGGCCGCAAGGCTGCCTTCCCCGCCGTCGGGCGGATATCGCCGGATTATTATTGCATGGACGGCACGATTCCGCGGAAGGAGCTGCCGCGCGTGCTGCACCGTGTGCGCGAGCTGTCGGCCCAATACGGGCTTCGCGTGGCCAATGTTTTTCATGCCGGCGACGGCAATTTGCACCCGCTCATCCTCTACGACGCCAACAAGCCTGACGAACTCGAGAAGGCGGAGGCTTTTGGCGCGGATATCCTGCGGCTCTGCGTGGAGGTCGGCGGCGTCCTGACCGGCGAGCACGGCGTTGGGGTGGAAAAGCGCGACCTGATGCCGGAAATGTTCAACAAGGCCGACCTCGCGCAGCAGGAACGGGTGAAGTGCGCCTTCGACCCAAAACACCTGCTCAATCCCGGAAAAGTGTTTCCCGAGCTGCATCGCTGCGCCGAGCTCGGCCGCATGCATGTTCACAAGGGGCAGGTGGCGTTTCCGGATCTGCCCAGATTTTGAGGCCGGCGGTTGGGGGTATGACAACCTCAGTCTTGCGTCCCGACAGCGCCGAGGGCGTGCTCGAAGCGGTGCGCTGGGCGGCCGCCGAGGAGGTTCCGCTCGAGATCCATGGGCACGGCTCGAAGCGCGGCGTCGGACGCCCGGTGCAGGCGGAATATGGGCTCGATCTCTCCGATCTCGTCGGCGTCACACTCTATGAGCCGGAGGAGCTGGTGCTTTCCGCCAACGCCGGCACGCCGCTCGCCGAGATCGAGCGGCTTCTTGCTGAGCACAATCAGATGCTCGCCTTCGAGCCGATGGATTTCGGGCCGCTCTTCGGCGCGACGCGCGGGCGCGGCACGATCGGCGGCGTGCTGGCGACAAATTGCAGCGGGCCGCGCCGGATCAAAGCGGGCGCCGCGCGCGACCATATCCTCGGCATCAAAGCCGTCTCCGGACGCGGCGAGGCCTTCAAGTCCGGCGGGCGCGTGGTGAAGAACGTCACCGGCTACGACCTCTCCAAGGGTCTCGCCGGCTCCTGGGGCACGCTCGCCGTCGTCACCGAGGCGACCTTTAAGGTGCTGCCGCGGCCGGAAGCGGTGGCGACGCTCGTCGTCGCCGGCCTCGACGACCTGACCGCCGTGACGGCGCTCTGCAAGGCGATGGGAACGCCGCTCGACGTCTCCGGCGCGGCGCATCTGCCCGATGCGGTGGCCGCCGAGATTCCCGACGCCTCCTTCGCCTCCGGGGGTAGGGCGGCAACGCTCATCCGCCTGGAAGGCATTCCGCCCTCGGTGGACTTTCGGGCGCAGAAGCTGACGGCGGCCATCGGCCGGCTCGGCGAGGTCTCCGTGCTGGAAGCGGACGCTTCCGACGCGACCTGGCGCGCCGTGCGCGACGCCGAAGTCTTCGGCTCGACGTCGCATCCCATCTGGCGCATCAGCGTGGCGCCGAGCGACGGTCCGACGGTGATCGCAGCACTCAGGGAGCGCCACGCCATCCGCTATTTCTACGATTGGTCTGGCGGGCTCATCTGGATCGAGGCGAGCGATGCCGGAACGGGCGGCTTGGCGCGCGAAATCCGCACCGCGGTCGCGGCGATCGGCGGCGGCCACGCCACGCTGATGCGTGGCAGTCCGGCGCTCCGCGCGGCGGTCACCCCCTTCGAGCCGCAGCCGGAGGCGCTGGCGGCGCTGTCGCGGAGGCTGAAGGAGCAATTCGACCCGCGCGGCATCCTCAATCCCGGGCGGATGGTGGCGGGCGGCTGATGCAGACCTCGTTCTCGCTGGCGCAACTCGCCGATCCGGACATCGCGGAGGCCGATTCGATTCTGCGGCGCTGCGTGCATTGCGGCTTCTGCCTCGCCACCTGCCCGACCTATCTGGAGCTCGGCAACGAGCTCGATTCGCCGCGCGGAAGAATCTACCTCATCAAGGACATGCTGGAGAACGACAAGCCGGCATCGGCGCAGGTTGCGACTCATATCGACCGCTGCCTCTCCTGTCTTTCGTGCGTGAGCACCTGCCCGTCGGGCGTCGATTACATGCACCTTGTCGATCAGGCGCGAGTGCGGATCGAGAAGACCTACAAGAGGCCGTTCGCCGACCGGCTGGTGCGGACGCTCCTTGCGCAGGTCCTCCCCTATCGCCGCCGGTTTCGCTTCGCGCTTCGCCTGGCCAAGCTCGCGCGGCCGTTCATTCCGATGCTGAGAGGCTTCGGGATCGCCGGCGACCGTCTCGAAACCATGCTGCGGCTCGCCCCCGAAAGACTGCCGGCGAAGTCCAGCATCCGAGCCGGCGTGAGCTTCACGCCCGAGGGTCCGCGACGCAGCCGCGTGGCGCTTCTGAATGGCTGCGCCCAGGCGGTGCTCGATCCGGGGATAAACATTGCGACGGTCAGACTGCTCAGCCGCTTCGGCGTCGAGGTCGTGTTTGCCAAGGGGGAGGCCTGCTGCGGGGCAATAGTCCACCATATGGGGCGCCAGCGCCAGGCGCGCCGCCTCGCCCGCGCCAACATCGATGCCTGGATCGACGAGATCGATGGCGAGGGGCTCGACGCCATCCTCATCACCACGTCGGGGTGCGGCACGACGATCAAGGATTACGGCCATCTTTTTCGCAACGACCCGGCTTACGCGAAAAAGGCGGCGCGCGTCGCGGCGCTGGCGCTCGACGTGACCGAGTATCTCGCACGGCTCGACCTGCCGCCCGGCCAGCGCGGCTCCGACCTCATCGTCGCCTACCACTCCGCCTGCTCGCTGCAGCACGGACAGGGCATTACGACGATCCCGAAGGTGCTCCTCAGACAAGCCGGCTTCGAGGTGCGCGACATTCCCGAAGGCCACATCTGCTGCGGCTCGGCCGGGACCTACAACATCCTGCAGCCCGAAATCGCGCGGCGGCTGCGCGACCGAAAAGTCCGCAACATCGAAGCCGTCGCGCCCGACGTGATCGCTACCGGCAACATCGGTTGCATCACCCAGATCGCCTCCGGCACGATCGTTCCGGTGCTGCATACGGTCGAGCTGCTCGACTGGGCCTATGGCAACGAGCAGGCGGATTTTCTGCGCCGACGGATCGGCGCGCCGCACGGACGAGGCGGGGCGTGAGGCGGCGGTAGTGTCTCTGTTTGAAATTTGCGGGATTAGGCAGCAGATGCACCAAGCTCGCTATCTTGCGTCGTTTGCGAGCTGCCGCTGGGCCGCATCCTCATTCGGATCGCAGCAAGTGCCATAGGCTTCTTGCGCCTAGGGACCCACGCCAGCACTACGGCGATGATGGTTTCTAGTCGCTCGCGGTCAACCGATTCCATCCTACCGGTATAGGAATAATGCTCCCTATCCCCGTATAGGAATATGTTTCTGATATTGCATTTGGCGGACCCAAGGGTATGCAGGCCGACAGCGAATCAGTTCTGGAGGCGTCGAAGGGATACTCGCGCCCATTGTTCGGCGCGGGGACCGTGAGAGACGTGCTGTTGCCGTGTTGGCTTGCTACTTAGACGACAGCGGAACCGACCCAGCCTCCACCGTCGTGACCTTGGCGGGCTTTGTGGCCCCAATCCGTCTTTGGTCACAGTATGAGCTTGCAGCTGCGGAGGTGTACCAGCGCTACGGCGTCACCCTCCTTCATGCTCGCGATTTGCACGCGACCGACGGCGAGTTCAAGAACTGGCGGAGGATCAAGAAACAGAGCTTTTGCGTAGAACTCTCAAGCCATATGAGACGGATTATGCCGTTCGGCATTTCGATCTCAGTTGAGAAAAGCGCTTATTTGCAAAGGAAGAAGGAATACGAAACTTGGGATACGTCATCCGCGTTCGGAATCGCGTTCATGCGGGTGCTTCTCTCGACCTACATCCATGTATTTTACGAAATGCATGGGGTGATGGAAACCCCGTCAAGCAGCTTGTCGATAATACTAGAGGATGGAAATAAGAACAACAATGAGGCTCTTATACTATTTAACGAATTCAAGCACAACAGGAACCTGACTAAACTGGCTTCCCTGTCATTTGCCGGAAAGAGCGATACACTTGCAATTCAATTCGCCGACCTTCTAGCGTTCTATTCTAGGAGATGGATGGATCAATGCGTCCGATCCGAGAAAATGGTTCAGAAGCCCGTAATACTGACACTCATCTCCAATCGCCTCCAAGTTCGGAGCGAGGGGATAACCGATTTCATCAAGTTTGAGGATTTGAACGATGCGCTACCCGGCCCCGATTGGGAGAGGGTGGTGTATCCGCCTCGCTAGCATTGGTTTCGGAAAAGGCGGCGCCTCGCTCCTCCACAGAGCTGGTTAGCCTGCGTCGTGGTGCTCCGACGGGTTTTGGGCCTTTTTGGCCTCGGCGGCCTTCAAGATCTCGCGTGCCTTCGCTAGGTTCTGCCGGCTGTATTTCCGCGGATCCATTGTTGCCATCTGAAAATAGAGATTTTCGATTGTGTAGAGCGCCCGATCGGAATCGCGAAGGATTAGCTTCACGGTTTGGTTGATCAGCGGCAATGTCTTGTCGGCGAACTCGAAGCCCTCCGCCGGGACCGCAACAGTCAGCAAGAGGTCGTTAATTGCGCGGTCTGTATCGCTCTCGGCAAAACCCCGAACCGTCTTCAGCGAACTATTTTCGAGAAAGCGGCTACAGGCGAAAGTCACTGTCTTTGCATCGGGCAAAGGGCGCATCGACAGCATCTTGCCGAGAAGTCTGAGGTCTGCAGCGATGGCGAGAGTATCCGAACGCAATCGGTCCTTTTCCTCCGTCATTTTGACCAGAACGGCAGACCGCCATTGCAAGCCGCTAAGATAGTACTGTGCAAGGATGACAGAGAAGGTCGCGAGCGCGACGACCGCGGGCACGAGCGCACTGAGGACGTCGAGCCCTACGAAGCCGATGAGCGCCAACGCGGTCAGCGTCAGCGCTGCGCACGTCGCTCCGCCGAGCACCACCGCAGCGATGATGAGACGCCAATCTTTCATGCTCACCATCATAGAGCGCCGACTGAGCGGGCGGAAAGCGGCAGATGGCGGCCCATGAAAAAGTCCGGCGCTGGGCCGGGCTTTGGAATTTCATCTGATGGGTTACTTTTGCGGTAGTCGCGGCGGTACGATCCTTCTAAGCGCCGCCTCGATTGCTGCTCCGTCGCGCGACGCATATCGTGGGCTGCAACGACAATATCGGGGGATGCGATGACGGAACGCGTTGCGGTCGGAAGCCTTAAGGTCGCGCGGAGCCTCTGTGATTTCGTGAACGAGGAGGCGCTGCCGTGCACAGGCATCTCCCCGGAACAATTCTGGTCGGGGCTCGACCGCGTCGTCTATGAGCTCGCTCCGAAGAACCGCGCGCTGCTTGAAAAACGCGACCGGTTGCAGGCGGAGATCGACGCTTGGCACCGCGAGAAGCGCGGCAGGCACTTCGAGCTCGGCGAATACAAGGTATTTCTGCAGAAGATCGGCTATTTGCAGCCGGAGGGGCCGGATTTTTTGGTCTCGACCGTGAATGTCGATCCGGAGATCGCCGAGGTCGCCGGACCGCAGCTCGTCGTTCCGGTGATGAATGCGCGCTACGCGCTGAACGCAGCCAACGCCCGCTGGGGCAGCCTCTATGATGCGCTCTACGGCACCGACGCGATTCCCGAAGACGGCGGGGCGGAGCGTGGCAAGGGCTACAATCCGGTCCGCGGCCAACGGGCGATCGCCTTCGCGCGCGGCGTCCTCGACGAGGCGGCGCCGCTTGACGGCGCGTCGTGGGGCGATGCGACTGGCCTCGCCATCAGAGGCGGAAAGCTCGTCGTGTCGACCGGGGAAAGGGGCGGCGTCGGGCTCAAGGATTCCGACCGTCTCGCCGGCTATGAGGGGAGCGAAGCCGCACCAAGCGTGGTGCTCCTCAGGAACCACGGCCTGCATCTCGAAATTCTGGTCGACCGCACTCACCCGATCGGCAAGGACGATCCCGCCGGCATCGCCGACCTCGTGATCGAATCGGCGATGACGACGATCATGGATTTCGAGGATTCGATTGCCGCGGTCGACGCCGACGACAAGGTTCTGGCCTACCGCAACTGGCTCGGGCTGATGAAGGGGGAGCTCACGGCAAACTTCGACAAGGGCGGCAAGACAATGGCGCGGGCGTTGAACGCCGACCGCCGGTTCAAGCGCACCGGCGGCGCGACGCTGACGCTCAACGGCCGCAGCCTGATGCTTGTCAGGAATGTCGGGCACCTGATGACAATCGACGCCGTCACCGACAAGGACGGCAATCCGATTCCGGAAGGCATACTCGACGCCATGGTGACATCGGCGATCGCGCTTCACGACGTCGGCCAAAACGGCCGCCGCGCCAACAGCCGCGCCGGCTCCGTCTATATCGTGAAGCCGAAGATGCATGGGCCAGAAGAGGTCGCTTTCTCCGACGAGCTTTTTGGCCGCGTGGAGGAGACGCTCGGGCTTCCCCGCTTCACCTTGAAGATGGGAATCATGGACGAGGAACGGCGCACCACGCTGAACCTGAAGGAGTCGATCCGCGCGGCAAAAGACCGGATCTTTTTCATCAATACCGGCTTCCTCGACCGCACCGGCGACGAGATCCATACCTCGATGGAAGCCGGACCGATGATCCGCAAGGGCGACATGAAGGCGGCGACCTGGATCCAGGCCTACGAGGATTCGAACGTCGATATCGGGCTTTTGTGCGGGCTCCCCGGGCACGCACAGATCGGCAAGGGCATGTGGGCGATGCCGGACCTGATGGCCGACATGCTGAAAGCGAAAATCGCGCATCCGAAGGCCGGCGCCAATACAGCCTGGGTCCCCTCGCCGACCGCCGCGACGCTGCACGCGTTGCACTATCACCAGGTCGATGTGAAGGCGCGGCAGCGAGAACTGAGGAAGCGGAAGCGTGCGTCGATCGACGACATCCTGTCGATCCCGGTCGCCGAGCGCCCAAATTGGCCGCGTGGAGAAATCCAGAAGGAGCTCGACAACAATGCGCAGGGGATTTTGGGCTATGTCGTGCGCTGGATCGATCAGGGGGTCGGCTGCTCAAAAGTGCCCGACATCAACAATGTCGGGCTGATGGAGGACCGCGCGACATTGCGCATATCGAGCCAGCATATTGCTAACTGGCTGCATCACGGCGTGGTCACCAAGGCGCAGGTGACTGAGACGCTGAAGCGCATGGCGGCCGTGGTCGACAAACAGAACGCAGGCGACCCGCTCTACCGCCCGATGGCGCCGAATTTCGACGCGAGCATCGCCTTCCGGGCGGCGTCCGATCTCGTCTTCAAGGGACGCGAGCAGCCGAATGGCTACACCGAGCCGATCCTGCATGCTCGGCGGCGAGAGGCGAAGAAGCGGGCGACATAGTCTGGAAAGTTGTCATCCCGGAAGTCGCGGAGCGACTGTCCGGGACCCATAACCGCCACACTGAAGAGCACCGCAGGTGTCTGCATGCTTCGGAGTTCATGGGTCTTGGCCTGCGGCCAAACCGGGATGACAAACTGGAAATGGGTAGCGCTTCTTCGTCAACGCAGAAAGGGCGGCACGAGGCCGCCCTTCTCACGTTCGCCGGTTTGGCGAACCGATCACATCACGATGACCTTGGTGCCGACGTCGACCATCCGGTGCAGCTCGGTGACGTGGGCGTTCAGCATGCGGATGCAGCCGGAGGAGACGTTGCCGCCGATCGACCAGGGCTCGTTGGTGCCGTGGATGCGGAACATGGTGTCGCGCCCGTTGTCGAAGAGGTAGAGCGCGCGGGCGCCGAGCGGGTTGTCGGGGCCGCCCGGCATGCCGTCGGAAAATTCGACGAGCTCGGGACGGCGCTCGATCATCTCGGCCGGCGGGGTCCAGGTCGGCCATTCCTGCTTGGCGCCGACCTGCACCGTGCCGGACCAGCCGAAACCTTCGCGGCCAACGCCGACGCCGTAGCGGATCGCCAGGCCATCCTGCAGGGTGAAGTAGAGGAACTTGTTCGCGGTATCGACGATGACTGTGCCCGGCGCTTCGGTGCTCGCGTAGGTCACCACCTGTGCCTGGTATTGCGGGTCGAGCGGCCGGTTCGGGTCGAAACGGTCGGGCTCGTAGGTGATGAAGGCGTGCGTCGTCGGATCGTAGACGCGGAACGGCGTGGCATCCGCCACCGCCGGCAGCAGCATCGCGACGGCAAGACCCAGACCAATCGAGCGAGCAAATCGGGAAATGTTCATTTGACCCCCTCCAAAACCCCTTGCTCGTCAAATCGAGCGAGCGTGTCGACATGCCTCGTAGGTCGCGCAGGTTTCCGCGCGATGTCGCGAACGCGATGGAATAATTGCGTTGCCCGCCAATTTGTTGCGTCGCGAGCGTAAAAAAGAAACGGCCCGCCGAAGCGGGCCGCGAAAACGATGAATGCGGGGCTCTGCCGCTACATGACGACGACCTTGGTGCCGACGTCCACCAAGTCGTAAAGCTCGGTGACATTCTCGTTCAGCATGCGGATGCAGCCTGACGAGACGTTGAGCCCGATCGACCAGGGCTCGATCGTGCCGTGGATGCGGTAAAGCGTGTCCTTGCCCTTGTCGTCGTTGAGATAGAGGGCGCGCACGCCGAGCGGATTCCCCTCGCCTCCGGGCATGCCCTCCGCTACATACTTCGCTAGTTCCGGCTGCCGCTCGACCATTTCGGCCGGCGGGAACCACTTCGGCGCCTCCTGCTTGCTGCCGACATTCACAATGCCGGTCCAGCCGAAACCCTCGCGTCCGACGCCGACGCCCATGCGGATCGCCTTGCCGCCGTCGAGAACGTAATAGAGGAACTTATCCTTGGTATCGATGACGACGGTGCCGGGCTCCTCGGCCGTGTCGTAGGCGACCTCCTGCCGGTCGAATTTCGGATCCGGCTTGCGGTTGCGATTGACGACCGCCGTCTGGGGCCCCGCCGCTGCCGCCGCCGTTGTGGCGCCGGTCGCGTCGTTCAGCATCTTGTCGGGGTCGTAGGTGATCCACTTGTGAGCCGCCACGTCGTAATAGGTGCGCGGCGTGGCGCTTGCCGAGAACGCTGCAAGCAGCGTGGCCATGCCAAAAATCACCACGCGAGCCGCTATCGCGATTTGCATCCGAACCTCCAGTCCCAGTTCTTCGCCGCAGCTTCTACTGAATTCCCCCGCCGCTCGCCAGCGCCCTAGGCATGGTTCTGCGGCGGCGTTGCATCGCCGCATCTATGGCTTGGCCGGACCGATCCGGGTCCCGTTCGAACCCCCGGCGCTAAATGTGTCCGACCCGCCGAGGCGGGCCGGAAAGCGCGGCCAGCCAGGAAATGCGGGCTACATCACCACGACGCGGGTGCCGATCGAGGCGCGGCTGTAGAGCTCGATCACGTCTTCGTTACGCATACGAAAACAGCCGGACGAGACGGCGTGGCCGATCGTCCAGGGCTCGTTCGAGCCGTGAATGCGAAAGAGCGTGTCGCGTCCGCCGTCATAGAGGTAGAGCGCGCGGGCGCCGAGCGGATTGCTCGGCCCGCCGGCCATGGAGACCGGCAGGTAGGGCTGCCGCTTGCGCATTTCGGCGGGCGGCGTCCAGGTCGGCCATTCGGATTTGCGGCCCACCCGCACACGGCCGCTCCAGCCGAAGCCTTCGCGGCCGACGCCAACGCCGTAGCGCTGCGCCATGCCGTCGGCGAGCACGAGGTAGAGGTAGCGGCTGCGGGTATCGATCACGATCGTGCCCGGGCTCTCGCCCGTGGGATCGTTGACCATCGCCGGCAGGAAGGCCGGGTCGAACGTCGGCAGGCGTGGCGCAACGGCGGCGGTGCGCGCCTGGGCGGGTGAATTTCGCCTGCCGCCAAAGGCGCGAAAAATGCCGGTCGCCGGCATGGCATTCGGATCGATCGGGTTTGAGCCGACCGGATTGGCGCTGCTCGCAAGCTGCAGCCACGCGGCATCGATCGCCGGGTCGCCGCTTACTACGGGACGCGGACCAGCGGTGGCGAGAGAAAGGGCTGCGGCGGCAAGGAGGAAGAAAACGGAGAGGACTGTGCGTTGCATGACGTACTCGCTACTGACCGTCGTTAACGATGACCGAAGCGTTAGCGCCAAGAGCCTGCGCATCGGTGAATCAGGCGTGGCAGAGGTGTATCGGCGCCGCGCAATCCTTCGTTATGCCTAAGAATCCGTTTCATGTCCCGGTGCTTCAGCGGAGACGCGCCCGCACATCCGCAGCGACCGCCGGCAACACGCGGTCAGCCTCGATCCTGGTCATGCCCGGCTGGACGAGTGGATGATAGAGCATGTTGAGGATGTGGCGGTCGAAGCGCGTGAAGCTCGAATGGCGGGACAGGTCGTTGAACACGCTTTGGTCGAGTGTGCGGTCGTCGTTCACCGGCCCAAGACCCTGAAGAAGCTCCTCCACCATGCAGCGGTGGAAAAGAAACTCGCCTTCGTCGGCGACGATGACGGCGTCGGAGCGGGTGATGCCGGCACTGTCGGAGACGACCCGCACGAGGCATTTGCCGGGGGCGAAACTCGAGGTCGGCCGGCCATAGACTTCGCGCGAGACGACCTCCCGATAGGCGGGGCGGTCGATCACGAAGACACGATAGTTCGCCTCGGCCGCACTTGCGACGATTCTGACGTCGAGGCCGGCGATCAGCCTCGGCAGAGTGCGGGCGAAGCTGGCGATCTCATCGCCGCGCCGGGCGGTCGAACGATCGTCCACAAAGAGGCGGACCGGCTCCACGAATTTCTTGACCAGGTAGGACTGCCAGCCGAAGCTCTTATACTCAGATCCGAAAACCGTGCGCGCGAAGCCGTCGATCAATTCCTCGTCGGTGAAGGCGCGGCCGGGCGTCGCCGGCAAGAGCATGAGGAGCGCGGCGATGAGGCGGAACAGCGCCGAGCGCATGGTGATCGCGGTTACCATTTGTGCAATATCGCCTTGAGCCTTTCATAGCGGCAGGTACCGCCGCCGCAAAGCCCGGAGCCTATCGATGCGTTTGCCCGACGGCGTGATCGCGGGGATCGACCGCCGGCCGCGCTGCTCGTGGCCGGGCGGCGACGCGCTCTACCTTGGCTATCACGACGCGGAATGGGGACGGCCCGTCAAGGACGACCGCCGGCTCTTCGAAAAGCTCTGCCTGGAAGGCTTTCAGGCCGGGCTCTCGTGGCTGACGATTTTGAGGAAGCGCGAGAATTTTCGCTCGGCCTTCGCCGGTTTCGATTTCGAAAGGGTCGCGAAGTTCGGGGCGCTTGACGTGAAGCGCTGCCTCGCCGATCCCGGCATCGTCCGCCACCGCGGCAAGATCGAATCGGTCATCAACAACGCCAAGCGGGCGCGCGAGCTGGTAGACGCGGAGGGCTCGCTCGCCGCTTTCGTCTGGCGCTACGAGCCGGACCCAAAGTCGCGGCCCAACCGGGTCGAGCGCGGAGCGATCCTTCCGACCACGCCTGAATCGATCGCGCTATCCAAGGAGCTGCGACGGCGCGGTTGGTCCTTCGTCGGGCCGACGACGGTCTACGCCTTCATGCAGGCCATGGGGCTGGTCAACGACCATCTCCACGGCTGCGCCAGCCGCGACGAAGCGGAGGCGGAGCGGCGCGCCTTCGTTCGGCCAAAATAGCCAACAGGAATTGGAGCCGCCGCGCGCCGATCGCGTTCTTCCCTTTTCGGGTGAGGATCGGACCCGAGATTGACGCAATCGGAACGATGCTTGCATGGGCGGCGATAGAATGAAATTCAAACGGACCTCGGAATGGCATCCTTGAGCGACTGGAAAATCACGCCGGCCCGGCAGCCGAAGCCCGGCGAATACGATTTCGACCTCGAGCGGACGCTCGCCTCCATCGTGGGCCTCAGGACCATCGTGCCCGACGATGCCTTCACCGCCGAGGCGCTCGGAACCGAGCGGAGCGGACACGGCGTCGTCATCCGCGACAAGGTGGTGCTCACGATCGGCTATCTGATCACCGAGGCGGACGAGATCTGGATAAGCCTCGCCGGCGAAAGAGTGGTTGCCGGCCATCCGCTCGCCTATGACCCGGTGACCGGCTTCGGCCTGGTGCAGGCACTGGGAGACCTCGATCTGCCGGCGCTCCCCCTCGGCCGGTCCGGCGCGGCGGAGCTTGGAAGCCGCGTCGTCATGGCGGGCTCGGGCGGCCGCCATCATTCGCTCGCCGCGCGGATCGTCGCGAAACAGGAGTTCGCCGGCTATTGGGAATATGTGCTCGACGAGGCGATCTTCATCGCGCCGGCGCATCCCTTCTGGGGCGGCGCGGCGCTGATCGACGCGGAGGGCCTCCTTCTCGGCATCGGCTCGCTGCAGGTCGAGCAGCGGATTGCGAGCGGCGAAAACGGGCAGCTCAACATGGTGGTGCCGATCGACCTTCTGAAGCCGATCCTCGGCGATCTCCTTTCCACCGGCCGCCCCAAACATCCGCCGCACGCCTGGCTCGGCCTCTTCGCGACGGATCTTGAGGGCAAGGTGTTCATCGTCGGAGTCTATTCCAATGCGCCGGCGGACCGCGCCGGCCTCAAGCCCGGCGACCTCGTCATCTCGGTCGGCGGCGAGCCGGTCTCAAGCCTCGCCGGCTTCTTCCGAAAAGTCTGGTCGCTCGGCCCGGCGGGCGTCGAGGTGCCGCTTGTCGTGCATCGCGAGGGCGAGACAATCGAAGCGCGCATCGCTTCGAAGGAGCGGGACGGATTTCTGAAAAAACCGCGGATGCATTCCTAGCGGCCAAAGCGGCGGAACGCCGCCTCGACCTGATCATCGCTGGCGAATTCCTTTCGCCGCGCCTGCGCGAGTCCGTCAAGCACGGCAGCCAAATCCGCCGGCTCGATTAGCTCCGGTTCTTCGTCATCGTTGACGAGGCGAAGTATGGTGCGCGCAATCTCATCCTGACCTTCGGGCGGCAAGCGTCGCATGGCTTCCAACGCCTTGTCGAAAAGCTTGGTCATTCCAGACGATACCCCGAGCCCCGCAATAGTTGAAGGTGGAATCCGTCGACTCGTCTCGCAACCTCAAAGGTCTTCCTCCGGAGTGTCTTGCCGAGCTAACTTGCATCACAACAAAGGTGAGCGATCCGTTCCAAGACCACCATCGGGGAGAATTCGTTGCCTGATTTTCCGATCGTCGACAGCCATGTGCATCTGCTCGACCCGAAGCGCTTCGACTATGCC
Organism: uncultured Propylenella sp.; assembly: GCA_964440525.1. Taxonomy (GTDB): domain Bacteria; phylum Pseudomonadota; class Alphaproteobacteria; order Rhizobiales; family Afifellaceae; genus DASWJZ01. The sequence continues at coordinate 30,476 of CAYTTC010000008.1, forward strand.
TGGACGGTGGGCGCGCCGTCGTTGAAGCGGCAGGCGCTTCCCGCCGATCTCTTCAAAGCCGCCGCGCCGGTCAAGATCGAGAGCTTCGTGTTCGCCGAGGTCGATGTAGACTTTCCGCAGCATCTTGCTGAAGCGGAATGGGTGGCGGAGCTGGCGAAGACAGAGCCGCGCCTCAAGGGCATGGTGGCGGCGCTGCCGCTCGAGCGGGGCGCGGCAATCGCGCCGGAGCTGGATGCGCTTCGCAAGCACAAGGTGATGCGTGGCGTCCGCCGGCTCATCCAGAACCAAAAGGACCCGGATTTCTGCATCCAGCCGAATTTCATCGCGGGTCTCAAGCTGCTGGCGCCGCACGACCTCTCCTTCGACATCTGCGTTTTCCACCATCATCTGCCGAACGTCATCCGCATGGTGGAAAAATGCCCCGACGTGCGCTTCGTGCTCGATCATATCGGCAAGCCGGCGATCAAGGCCGGCATTCGCGATCCCTGGCGGCAGCACATGAAGGAGCTGGCATCGCACCAGAACGTCTTTTGCAAGATTTCCGGCGTCGCCAACGAAGCGGACCACAAGGCCTGGACGCGCGAAGAGCTAAAACCCTACATCGCGCATGCGATCGAGTGTTTTGGATTCGACCGCGTGATGTATGGCGGCGACTGGCATGTGATGGAGCTGGCGATCGCCTATCCCAAATGGGTCGAACTCGTCGATTGGGTGGTGGTGGACGCGACGCCGGCGGAGAGGCGAAAGCTTTTCCGCGACACGGCCATCGACTTCTACCGCCTCGATCGCTGAGCGGCCGTCATGACCCCGGAAAGCCTGAAGAAGCGGGCCCTCAATGTCGCGGAAATGCGGCGACTTGCACGGCGGGCGCTGCCCCGCCCGATCTTCGACTTCGCCGATGGCGGCGCAGAGGACGAGTGGACGCTCAGGCGGAACGAATCCGCCTTCGACGATATCCAGCTTTTGCCGCAACCGCTGCGCGGATCGGCGACGCGCGATCTTTCGATCGAGCTTTTCGGCAGGACGCTCTCCATTCCGGTCATGGTTGGGCCGACTGGCCTCTCAGGACTCCTATGGCCCGGCGGTGAGCTCTGTAGCGCTCGCGCCGCAACGGCGGCCGGGACCGCTTTCTGCCTGAGTCATGGCTCGGTTTGCACCATCGAGGAGCTCGCCGCGACCGGCGTCGCGCCGCGTTGGATGCAGGTGTTCGTCTATCGTGACCGCGGGCTGACGCGCGAATTCACCCAGCGGGCGCAGGCAGCCGGCTACGACGCGCTGGTGCTGACCATCGACAATCAGCTCACCGGCAACCGCGAGCGCGACATCAGGAACGGTTTCTCCATTCCACCCAATCTCGGGCCCGTCGAGTTCGCAGCCATGGCGGTGAAGCTGCCATGGCTTTTTCGCATGCGGCGGCATTTGAAACGGGTCACCTTCGCCAACTACATCAAGTCTGGGGAGGCGGCGGAGCTGACCCGGCTAGCGGGGCGCGTCGCCTCCATGCTCGATCCGTCTCTGGCGTGGCCCGACGTGGACGCGCTTCGAAAGATCTGGTCGGGCCCGTTGATCCTCAAGGGCGTGCTGCATCCCGACGAGGCGCGCGAGGCGCTTTCGCACGGCGTCGACGGGATCATCGTATCGAATCACGGTGGCCGTCAGCTCGACGGCGCCGTCTCCTCGATCGAGGCGCTGCCGGCGGTCGTTGACGCGGTGGCGGGGCGCCTTCCAGTCCTCGTCGACGGCGGTGTCAGGCGCGGGGCGGATGTGGTCAAAGCGCTGGCACTCGGGGCGAGCGCCTGCCTGATCGCCCGGCCGCAGCTTTGGGGGCTTGCCGTCGCAGGCGAGGCGGGCGTGGCGCGCGTGCTCGAGATTTTTCGCAGCGAGATCGACCGGGTGATGGGTTTTTGCGGCGTCACCAAGGTCAGCGAGATCGGGCTGGACCTCATCCATCGGCCCCGGCCCTGAGGATCAGTCGACTTCGCGGATCGTTCCGGGCTTCAGGATCGAATCGACGATGTCGGATTTCTTGAGCCCCGCTTTGACCTTCGCCTCCAGTCCTGCCTCAAGCTTGCGGACATTCGCCAGGTGCTTGAGCGTCTCGGCGATGCGCGTCCGCGGCACGATCACAACGCCGTCCTCGTCGCCGACGACGATGTCGCCGGCATCGACCGCCACGCCGCCGATGACGATCGGCAGCCCGACCGTGCCGGGCCCGGTCTTAGCGGGCGAGTTCGGCGTCACTCCGGCTGCGAAGCAGGGAATGCCGACACCGCGGATGCCCGGCGTGTCGCGCACCAGACCGTCGGTGACGAAAGCCGCGGCGCCGTTGTTCTTCATCATGCCGAGGAGGAGGTCGCCGATGACCGCGGTCTCGGTAAAGCTGTCGGCCTTCACCAGCACGACGTCGCCAGGCTGGATCACGTCAAGCGTGCCGAAGGCGGCGAGGCAATCGGCGGGCCCGGTTTCGCAGGTCACCGCCACCCCATGGAAGCCTGTCGCGTCGCTGACCGGCTTGATCCGATAATTGAGTGCTCCGCGGCCGCCCATAGAGTCGACCAGGAACCCGGTCGGCGTGTCCGCGAAGGCGGCAAGCTCGGCCGCGCTCGGACGCGGAAAACGGCGGCGAACGGTAAGAAGCGGTGGATTTTCGATCACGCTAGCGGCCTCGTCATTTCTTGGCTGCCGGCGCGGGGGTTCGCTCGGTGAAGAGGAGGCCGCCCTTCATCTTGTCGGCCTTCTTCGATTCCACGATCTGGACGACGACCGCCTCGGCCGGAACCCCAAAATTCTTGATGACGGCATCGGTGATGTCTTGCATGAGCGCGCGCTTCTTCTCGGGCTCGCGTCCCTCGACGAGATAGATGACGATTTCGGGCATTTTTGATCCTGTTCGGCGGCGGGCTTTCGATATGAGCTAAGGCGTGCGCGGAATGCAACGGTCGAGCGCGCGCCGGTCCGACCTACAGGCCGATGCCGCGCGCCATGGCAGCCGCGAAGTGCCGACGGCAGGTCTAGAGCTTATACACATACATCACGAACGGCTCAGCCGCCGTGCCGCGGGACTCGTAGAGCCGTCGCGCCGGATGATTGTCGGGTTCGGTGCCGACCCAGGCCTCCTCGCATCCCAGCGCCTTGCCGAGCGCGAACATCTCGTCGAGCATCCGCCGTGCAATACCTTGCCGGTGGAATGCGGGCGCGACGCCGACTTCGTCGATGTAGAGTTCGGTCGGCTTGTCCGGATGCTTGTGGATGATTGCGGCGACCTGGCCCACCACCTCGTCACCCGCAAGAGCCACGAGCATCAGATGGCTGGGCTCGGCCAGATAGGCGGCGACCCGCCCTGCATCGACAGGTCCGTCGAAGACCTCGTCCGCAACGCGAGTGAGGATCGCGGCATCGCCCGGAGCAAGTCGTCTGATCTCAACCTGCATCGAACACTCCGTTCCGACCAGCCACAGGGATTGACAGGGTGAGAGCTCTAGCTACCGGCAGCGCCGCTTCGCTTCAACCGTTGCTCCAGCGCCCGCACCAGAAGCGACAGCGACAGCGTCATCACAAGATAGAGGAAGGCGACGACGTTGTAGGTCTCGAAGAAGAGGAAGGTGGAGGCGGAATAGATTTTTCCGAGCTGGGTGATGTCCTGCACGCCGAGCGCGGAGACGAGCGCAGAGTCCTTGATCATGGCGACGAAATCGTTGCCGAGCGGCGGCAGCACGATGCGGATGGCTTGCGGAAAGACCACGAGGCGAAAAGTCTGCCAGCGCGACAGGCCGAGCGAGAGGGCGGCCTCCACGTGGCCCTTCGGCACCGCCTCGATGCCGGCGCGAAAAACTTCGGCGAGATAGGCGGAATAGCTGACGGTCAGCGCGAAGATGGCGCGCCAGGTGAGGTCGAAATTGCGGACCGTGAGCGCCGGGAGGAGGCCGTGCTCGATCGGCCAGGCGAGCGCCCAGTTCCACAGAACCACAAGCTGCGGCGCTCCGACGAAGGCCACGTAGAAGAGCAGCACCAGCACCGGTATGCCCCGCACGATCTCGACATAGAAGGTGGCGATCTCGCGAATGATGCGGAAGCGCGAGATGCGGCCGAGCGCGACGACGAGCCCGAGCAAGGCGGCGAGCGCGAAGGCGACGATCGTCACCCACAGCGTGACGAGCACGCCATGGCGGAGCGCCCGGAAGATGATCCGGTAGTTGCTATCGGCGACGATCAGCCAGAAGAAGAGAATCGCAAGGAGCGCCGCCGCGATCAGCCAAAATGGAATTTCGCGGGCGGCTTTGCGCGGCGGAGCGGAAGCTTCCGCGTCGGCGGTCATTTAGCGCCGATCGCAGGCGCTACCCTCAGCAAGACCGCCTGTCCACCGATACAATCATCTGTCGTCATTGCCGTCCCCCGGTTTAACCGGGGGATGACCCGGCAATCCATTCCGTAACCGTCGAGGGTTCGATGAGCGTTACGGAATGGATCCCATGGTCAAGCCATGGGATGACGACAGTCCTGAAAGGCATGCTGGCCCGTCATTGGTTCGCCTGGTATTCGTAGAACCACTTCTGATTCAGCTTTTCGAGCGTGCCGTCGGCCTTCATCTCGGCGAGCGCCGCGTTGACCGGCGCGACGAGATCGGAGCCGGGGGTGAAGATGAAGCCGAATTCTTCGGTGCCGAGCGGATCGCCAATCACCTTGAAGGTGTCGGGCGAGGCGCCGATGTAGCCGGCGGCCGAAGTCTTATCCATCAGCACCGTGTCGACATCGCCCGACTTCAGCGCCTGCACCGAGGCGCCGAACGTGTCGAACAGCTTGATGCGCGGATTGGCCTCGTCGCCGTCGAGCACGCTGTAGACAGCGGTGTAGAAATTCGTCGTGCCGGCCTGCGCCCCGACCAGCAGGCCTGGATCGGCCGCAAAGCTCTTCGGGTCGGTGAAACGGTTTTCGTCGGCGCGCACCAGCATGAATTGCTCTGAGACCATGTAGGGGTCGGAGAAGTCGACCTGCGCCTTGCGCTCGTCGTTGATGGTGATGCCGTCCATGCCGATGTCGAACTGGCCCTCGCGCACCGCCTGGATCATCGTGTCCCAGCTCGACAGGTTCCATTCGACCTTGAGATTGAGACGCTTGCCGATCTCGTTCACGGCGTCGTATTCCCAGCCGATCCCCTCCCCGGATTTCGGGTCGGCGAAGTTGAGCGGCACATAGGCGTTCTCGGTCACCGCCCGCATCGTGCGGCCGCCAAGGTCGGGCAGCTCGGCGGCCTCGGCCGTGGAGGCGAGAAGAAGCGCGGCGGCCAGAATCTTGAACCTGATCATGCTGACGTCTCCGAAACGGTTGCTCTTGCAGTCTTTCTAGCCGGCTCTTGCCGGCTTGGGGAGGGTAGAGGGATGCGGTCGATCCAGGCGCGGGCGAGCGCCAGCCCGGCTGCATCGGCCGCCGCGCCATGCCTCTCCGCCTCCGCCGGATGGCGCTTTGGCCAGTCGGGCGCGCAGTCCGCGATCTCCTCAGCGAAGTCGCGCGTCCAGCTGGCGACGAGCTCGGTGCCTGCCTCGACATGGAATTGGATGCCATAGGACGCGCGGCCGATGCGGAAAGCCTGCATCGCGGTCTGCTCGCTTGTCGCGAGATGCACGGCGCCGGGCGGCAGCGTGAAGGTGTCGAGATGCCAGTGGAAGAGCGGGGCGGTCCGGCCGATGACCGAGAGCACCGGGTCGGCACGGCCGGCCTCCGTGGTGCGCACCTCATGCCACCCGAACTCGATTGGTCGCCCGAGGATGTTCTTGGCGCCGTGGGCGCGGGCAAGAATCTGCGCGCCGAGGCAGATGCCGAGCACGGCCTTGTCGGCCTCGCCGAAGGCGAGCGCGAGCGCCGCTTCATCTTTGAGATAGGGGTGGTTTTTGTCGTCGAGTGCGTCCTGCGCGCCGCCGAGCATGATAAGCGAATCGAAGCCGTCGGGCGATACCGGCAACGTGTCCCCGGCATGGGTGCGGAGGACGCGGCACTCAGCACCTCTTTCGGAGAGCGCCTGGCCGACGAGGCCGAGCGTCGCCTTCGGATAATTCTCGATAACGAGGACACGCATTGTTCACCTCCGCAGCCCGCTTTAGCACGCCAGCCGCCGCGGGTCATCGGAACCGGCTGGGGCGCGGCGGCGTTTCCTTTGACTTGGCTTTAATGAGGCAACGCAAATGAGCAATCCCAACACCGGACAGAAGGACCGCAAGCACGCGAGCTCGCTCCCGGGAGACCGCGATCCCGATGCCCGCGAAGGCGGTGACGTGCCTCACGACCCAAAGGATAGGGAGGTGCAGCCCGGCACCGCCGAGCCCGGCAAGAGCTGGCACTCGCGCAGTCCCGACCCCCATGACAAGGACGACCAGCTCAATCAGGCACTGAAGGATAGCTTTCCGGCAAGCGACCCGCCGCAGTCGACGCAGCCCGGCGTGACCGGCTGGGATCTGACGGACGAGGAAAAGAAGGAGCAGCGCAAGCGCCCGGCGGCATAACCGCAAGCTGGACAAAATATGGAGGCCGGCCTTTGGGTCGGCCTCTTTCTATTCGAGGAGCAACGCGAGTCGTTTCGGCGCGATGAGTCGGTAGCTCCGCCTGACGATCGCGGCGACCTCATCCCAGTCGGGATGCGTATCGAGCCGCACCCCGACCCAGCCCTTCGAGCCGACATAGGGCGGGACGAAGAAGCGCTCCGGATCGGCGCCCACGAGCACCATCTGGCTTCCGGGCGGCGCCTTGCACCAGACCGAGACGCGCCCGTCGCCACGTTTCTCCATTGCAAAAATCTTGTTGCGCACGCGAAAGGTCGGATCGCCCCATGCCTCTTTTTCCTCGGCTTCCGGGAGAGCGAGGCAGATGGCGCGCAGGCGATCGATCGGTTGCTTGGCCATGACCTAGAGCAGCGAGCCTTGATCGCCCGGCGGGCGGACTCCACGCTGCGACCGCTTCTTCCCCTTCAGGCCGTCCGTCACGGTGGCGGTGACCGCGCCCTGTGCCACCTTGATCAAAAGGGGGTCGCCGGTTGCGACCTGCTCCGGCGAACGCACTGTGCCGCCGCTCGGGTCGAGCACAATCGCAAATCCTCTCGCGAGGATGGCGTCCGGCGACACGGTCTCACGCAGCGTCTGGAAGAGACGTGAAACCTGCGCGTAGCGCTCGCGATGGCGGGCCATGACCCGGGCAAGGCTGGCGATGTCGTGGCGCGCTCCCGGGCCCGATAGGTCGCGCCTCGCCATGCGGACCAGGTTGCCGTGTGCGGACGCCATGCGCTGCATTGTTTGGGCCACGCGCTCGCGGCGTTGTTCGTGCGCGCGGCGCAGGATCGTCGGTGTGACGCGGCCACCGACCGCGACGTAGCGCTCGCGTTTCTTCGCCACCTCGATGCGTAGCGACCGGCCGAGCCGGCTCCCGACATCGTCGAGCTTCTGGCGCGGAAGTGCGAGGAGATCGATGAGCGACGGCAAGGCGCGGATGAGCGCCGCCACGTCCCGGCGTCTGGCTGCCATGACGCGGCGCAGCGCCAGCTCGTGCCGGCTTGTGAGCTCGCGCTGGGCGGCGAAAAGCTCGGCGCGGACCGGCACCGCCATCTCCGCGGCGCCGGTCGGCGTCGGGGCGCGGAGGTCGGCGGCATGATCAATCAGCGTCCAGTCGGATTCGTGACCGACGGCGGAGATGACCGGGATCAGGCTCTCCGCTACCGCGCGGACAGCAACCTCCTCGTTGAAGGCCCAGAGATCCTCGATGGAGCCGCCGCCGCGCGCGACGATCAGAAGGCCCGGCCGTGGGATCGATCCACCGGCTGCGATCGCGTTGAAGCCACGTACTGCCGCGGCGACTTCCTCCGCCGCCCCCTCGCCCTGCACGCGCACCGCCCAGACGAGCACGTGGCGCGGAAAGCGGTCGCGTAGCCGGTGCAGGATGTCACGGATCACGGCGCCGGTCGGCGAGGTCACCACGCCGATGACTCTGGGCAGATACGGGATCGGCTTCTTGCGGTCGGCGTCGAATAGGCCCTCGGCCGCAAGCTTTTTTCGGCGCTCTTCGAGGAGCGCCATGAGCGCGCCCGCGCCCGCCGGCTCCAGATTCTCCACGATGAGCTGGTAGCGCGAGCGGCCCGGATAGGTGGTGAGCCGGCCGGTCGCCACCATCTCCATCCCGTCTTCGGGCTTGAAGCGGAGGCGCTGGAACGTGGTTTTCCAGATCACCGCTTCAAGCGCGGCGCCCGGGTCTTTCAGCGTGAAATAGCAGTGGCCCGATCCGGCGGCGCCCTTGAAGCCGGAAACCTCGCCGCGTACGCGCACATGCTCAAAATTCTCCTCCACCGTCCGCTTCAAGGCGAAGGAGAGCTCGGAGACGGTGAATTCGATGAGGTTGGTCTGGGGCGCGTTCATGGTTTCTGTATCTTGCGCCAGTCGCCCGTCAGGACTGGTAGGCGCTCATGTAGTCGCGCAGCAGAATCTTTCCGACATCAAGTTCGCCGCGAAGCAGAGCCTCGATCGCCTCTTCCAGCAGCCCGACGCGGAAGGCCGGATCGCGGCGCGCTCTCTCCTTCACCGTTTCCTTGAAACTGCGTGTCAGGGCCATCGATTCTAGCACCTTATAGGGAGGCCTGCTTGGAGCGTCCGACCGCTCCGGCTTTGGGGCGGGTCGGGAGACGCGCTATCTGTTTGCCGGCTTTCGCCTCGGCGACGCGGATGTCGTAGGCGGCCTGGAGGTTCAGCCAGAATTGCGCCGACGTCCTGAACCAGTGGCCGAGCCGAAGTGCGGTGTCGCCGGTAACACCGCGCCGGCCATGAATGATCTGCGTTACTCTGTTCGGCGGCACGCCAATTTGGCGCGACAGCTCGGTCGGCGTAACGCCGAGCTCGGCGAGTTCGTCGGCAAGAATTTCGCCGGGATGAATGGCGGGACGGGACATGGCGGGTTCACCTTCTCAATGATAGTCTGCGATCTCGACATTCGACGGACCGTTCGCTCCTTGCGCCCATTCGAAGCAAAGCCTCCATTGCATGTTGATGCGGATGCTGAATTGACCTCTGCGATCGCCCTTCAGGGCTTCGAGATGGTTGCTCGGAAGCTCCCGCAAGTCCTGCAGCGTGGTCGCCGCCTCAAGCACCTCGAGCCGTTTGTAAGCCTGCCTACTGAAACCCGAAAACTCACGAACAAACTCTCCGCCTGCGAAGGCGCGTGTCCGCTTGTCCCCGTAGCTTAAGATCACAGCGCGATATCTAGTTGTATGGATGATTTACGTCAATCGTCAATGTCGTTATTCCGTCGAGAGATTCCAAGGATTGCATGAGTTACGATTTCCGCAGCCCGCGCCTCTTCGTCGATGGCGATCTTCTCGCCGGCGCGCGTCTCGCCGCGGAGCGCGAGCAGGCGAACTATCTCCTCAATGTCCTCCGGCTCAAAGCGGGCGACACAATTCTCGTCTTCAACGGGCGCGACGGGGAGTGGCGGGCGCGGATCGCCGAGGCCAATCGGAAGACCTGCGTGCTGATAGTGGAGGAGCTGGTCCGAGAGCAGGCGCCCCTCCCCGACCTCCACTTTCTGTTCGCGCCGCTAAAGCATGCGCGCCTCGACTACATGGTGCAAAAGGCGGTGGAGATGGGCGCTGGAAAACTCCGCCCGGTCATCACGCAATTCACACAGGTGCATCGCGTCAATCTCGACCGTATGCGGGCGAATGCGATAGAGGCCGCGGAGCAATGCGGCATACTCGCGATCCCGGAAATCGAACCTCCGCGGAAACTTCCGGATGTGCTGGCGGAATGGGATCCGGCGCGCCGCCTCATCTTCTGCGACGAGGCGGCAGAGGTCGCAAATCCGGCCGACTCGCTAAAGAATCTGCCGCGCGGGCCAACCGCGCTTCTCATTGGACCAGAAGGCGGATTTTCGGAGGAGGAGCGCGCCAATCTCCTTGGGCGGCCTTACGTCACCGCCCTGTCGCTTGGCCCGCGCGTCCTCAGGGCCGATACAGCCGCCGTCGCCGCGCTGGCGCTCGTCCAGGCATTCATCGGCGATTGGCGATAAAAGGCTTTGCCGGCGCGACGCGCCCGATTAAGGTCCGGCGCCTTTTTCCGGAAATAGAATGGCGCGCGACACCGCCGACCTGACGCCGATCGAGAGCCGCGACCAGCTCGCGGCGCATCTGGAATCCGGCTGCAAGCCGCGCGAAAAATGGCGCATCGGAACCGAGCACGAAAAGTTCGGCTTCTACAAGGACGGCCACACGCCCGTGCCCTATGAGGGGCGAAGGGGCATCCGCGCGCTGCTCGAGGGCATGCAGTCGCTGCTTGGCTGGGAGCCGATCTACGACGGCGGAAACATCATCGGGCTCGCCGACCCGGTGGGTGGGGGTGCGATCTCGCTCGAGCCTGGAGGCCAGTTCGAGCTTTCGGGCGCGCCGCTCAAATCGCTGCATCACACCTGCCGCGAGGTGCACGCTCATCTCGCCCAGGTGCGGCAGATCGGCGATCCGCTCGGCATCGGTTTTCTTGGCCTCGGCATGAGCCCGAAATGGAAGCTTTCTGAAACGCCGGTCATGCCAAAATCACGCTACAAGATCATGGCCGACTACATGCCGAAAGTCGGCGGGCACGGCCTCGACATGATGTTCCGCACCTGCACGGTGCAGGTGAACCTCGATTTTTCCGACGAGGCGGACATGCGCGACAAGCTCCGTGTCGGCCTCGCGCTGCAGCCGATCGCGACCGCACTCTTCGCCAACTCCCCCTTCACCGAGAACCGGCCGAACGGTTTTCTCTCCTATCGCGCAGAAATCTGGCGCGACACCGATCCCAACCGCACCGGCATGCTGCCCTTTGCCTTCCTGGACGATTTCGGCTTCGAAAAATACGTCGACTGGGCGCTCGACGTGCCGATGTATTTCGTCGTCCGCGACGGCCGCTATCACAACATGACGAGCTTCACGTTCCGGCAGTTCATGCAGGGGCTTGCGCCGAACGACCTGCCGGAGCCGCAGGCGACACTCGGGGACTGGAAAAACCATCTCTCCACGCTGTTTCCCGAGGTGCGGCTGAAGACCTATCTCGAGATGCGCGGCGCCGACGGCGGCCCATGGCGGCGGCTCGTCGCGCTGCCGGCGCTGTGGGTCGGGCTCCTCTACGACCAGACCTCGCTCGACGCGGCGAAGGAGCTGATCCGCACGTGGACGGCCGAAGAGCGCCAGGCGCTCCGCGACGCCGTTCCCCTGACGGCGCTCGCCACCCGGTTCCGCGATCAGACCGTTCACGACATCGCCAGGCAGGTGGTTCAGCTGGCGCGCGAGGGGCTCATGCGGCGCGCCGTGCCGGGCAACGGCTCCTCCGACGAGGCCGCCTATCTCGGCCCGGTAGAGGAGATTGTCGCGCTACGGCAGTGCCCGGCGGAGAGCCTGATCTGGCAGTACCAGACCCGATGGGGCCGCTCGGTCGAGCCCATCTTCGAGGAGCAGGTCTACTGAGCCGACCGAGCGACGGCAGCGATCGGCAGCGTCAAGAGCCCGCCGCTATTCCGACAGCACGCGGGTCGGCGGGATGGTCACGGTCACCACCGTTCCCTCCCCGCGCGCGCTCCTGATCGACAGGCTGGCGCGGTTCGCCTCCACCAGCGCCTTGGTCAGCGGCAGGCCGAGGCCGGTGCCGGAGCGGTCGGCCATGGTGGTGGTGGAAAGCTGGCGAAAAGGCTCCAGCGCCCGCGCCAAATCCTCCTCCGACATGCCCTCGCCGGTGTCGCGAATCCTGAGCAGCGCCTCGCCGCTTTCCGCAAGGCTCGTCGAGGCGATGACCTGGCCGCCCGGTCCGGTGAACTTTACCGCGTTGGAGAGAAGGTTCAGCACGATCTGGCGGAGCGTGCGCTCGTCGGCGACGATCGCCGGCACTTCGCGTGACAGGCTGGAGCGGAGCACCACGCGCGCGCGGTTCGCCTGCAGCTGCATGAGGCTGATCGATTCGCGCACGACGTCGTTCAGCGACACCGCGGCAAAGGTGAGATCGAGCTTGCCGGCCTCGATCTTGGAGATGTCCAGAAGGTCGTTGACGAGGCTGACCACGTGCTCGCCGGAGCTGCGGATGTCGCGCAGATATTCGCGATAGCGTTCGTTGGCGACCGGCCCGAAGCGCTCCTCGGCCATCAGCTCGGCGAAACCGATGATGGCGTTCAAAGGCGTGCGGATCTCGTGGCTGACGCGCGCCAGGAAGTCCGACTTCTGGCTCGACGCATGCTCTGCCGCGAGCTTTGCCGCCAAAAGCTCCGCCTCGATCCGCTTCCAATGCGTGATGTCGCGAAGCACGGCGCAGAAGCGCCCGCCCTCCTCGCTCGAAATGCGTCCCATGGTCATGAAAAGCGGGATCGATCCAGTGCCGGCCACCGCCTCTACCTCGCGGCCTTCGTTCAAGAGGCTGGCGACACCGCTGTCTTTGAGTCCGGAGAGATAGTCGAGCGCCAATTTGCGGCTCTCCGGCGTGAGAAGCTCGCCGAATTGCCGGCCCTTCATCTCATGCGCGTCGAGGCCAAAGAGCGCTTCGGCGCTGCCGTTGACGCTTTCGATGGCGCCGTCCGCGTCGAGGATCACGACGCCGTCGGTCGCGGTGTCGAGAATCGCCGTCATCTCGCGCAGCCGCCGCTGCGCCTCGGCGATCTGTCCGCCGATTGCGGGGGGCCTGCCGGCGCGGGGAGGCATGCCCTTCGGGCGGGCCAGATCGCCAGCCAGATCGCTCTTCGATGCCGGCGCAGGTGGCGGGATCGGCGTTTTAGGCTCTACCGGCGTGCCCTCATCGTCCTCAGGGAAAAGTTCGACGACCGGGACCGTTGCTCTGGCCTCAGGAGCCGCCGCGTCAGGCTTGGGCTCATCGGGCGACGGCGTGGGTGCCGTAGCGGTCCCGTCGGCCAGTCCGCCCCCAACGCGGCTGCGAAGCGCGGCGGCGATTTCATCGAAGGCGTTCCGCTCATGCGGGGTGAGAGAGTGGTCGGCGATGCGCTCGATATCGGAGCGGATCGGCACTACATTCGCGGGCGCGGTTCCGACTGCTTCCTCGTAGGGCGGAAGCTGTTCAGCAGGCGGCGTGCCCGCGGGACCGAACCGCGCCTCGAAGGTCGCCGGCATCAGCGCCTCGGCCGGCCGCAGGATGCCGAAGCCGCGATAGCCCTGGAACGATTGGTCGCCGCCGAAGACCGGGAGCGCTGTCAGCTCGACAGGCACGCGCACATTGGAGCCTTCGATCGGCCACCATGCGGTCAGCCCGCTCCAGGTGTCGCGCTGGCGGAGCGCGCGGGCGATGCGGCCGCTCGGATCGAGCCTCAGCCGCGCCGAGGCTTCCTGCCAGCGCTCGCCGACGATGTCGGAGTTGCGGCCGACGACCTGGGCAAGACCCGGTGAGACAAAGAGGAAGCGGTCGGATGCGTCCGTCTGCCAGAGAAAGCGCACGGGCTTGCGCGACAATTCCTGCGCTACCCTCCCGGCCATGACCGAGCGGGCGGGCGGCTTCTCCGGCGCCGGCGCTTCGTCATTCGCAGCCCGCTTCGGAGACGCCGCGGCAGGCTGCCGGCCGAGCTTCCGCGCAGGCGCAATCTCCGCCGGCTGCGAAGGTTCGGGCGCCGGGCTCGGCTCAATGGCGGGCGGCGGCTCGGCGCGATCGGTCGCCGCGGCTCGGTCGCTGGCCAGGGGAGACCTGATCATCAATCCGGCATCGTTCAGCACAGGCACGGCTGCGAGCTCGGTCGGTCTCTCGTCCGACTCCGGCGCCCGCTCCAAGAGATAAAGCCGGAGCGATCGCTCGGCATGGGAGAATTCGACATAAGGCGTGGCGGGCGCGATCGCGGCAGCCGTTCCGAGGGCGGATTCGGCGAGCGCATTGCCGGTCGCATCGACGATCGCTACGTCCGCCCGTGGGCCGGAGAAGAACGACGCCAAAGCAGCGGGCGACGGAGGATCGCCCGAGCCTTCTAGCGCGGTGATCAGCACGCCCCGCTCGGCGGCTGAACGCACGAAGCGGCAGCGGCACGTAATCGGCAGGGAATGCAGGTCTTCGGTAAGCCGCAGCCGCGCAAGCATCCCTTGGTCGGGGAGCGCGCGGGCGAGGCTGGCAATGGCGCGGCGAAGGGGTTGGATCTCCTGCCAGCGCCGCTCCCAAAGTAGAGCGAAAGAGGATGCGCCAAGCACCTTTCCGCCAGCCGGATTGGCCCATAAGACGCGGCTTCCGTCGCGCGACCAGATCCAAACCGGAACGGCGGACAGAAGCAGCGCCCCGACCTCGGGGAGCGCGCTGAAGGCGAAAGCGGTATCCCGCCAGGGATTCGTCAAACGGCCATCTCCCCCGCCGCCGCTTGGTTAATGAATCGTTATGGCAGAGATGAGGAGATCGGGCAGCCCTCGCCGGCTGAGCTTCACCGCTATTCCTCCGGTTTGGTTAATTCGCGCCGCCCACGCGTCATCCCCGATATGGTGCACTGCAAAATAATGTTGCATTGCACAAAAGGACGGACTATATGTCTCGCATCAGTTCTGACGCGATGATGGAGATGACTATGGCGACCACAGAGACGAAGGCTCGCGCCGCGAAAGCGACGGCGGCCGATACGGCAGCGAAGACCGCATCCGATGCGAAATCCGCCGCGAAGGATTTTACCGGCGCAGCCTTTTCGTACCCGACTTTCGAGGTTCCCGAACTGCTTCGCTCCTTTACCGAGCAAGGCATGACCCAGACGCGTGAAGCCTATGCCCGCATAAAGAGCGCCGCAGAGGACGCGACCGACATTCTCGAAGACAGCATGGAGACGACGCGCGAAAGCGTCCGCGACGCGCAGCTCAAGGCCCTCAACCTGGCCAAGGCAAATACCGACGCCGCGTTCGACCTTTTCCGCCAGCTCCTGACCACGACCTCGGTCGGCGACGCGCTGCAGCTGCAGACGGCCTTTGCGCGCGAGCGTTTCGAGGCCCTCGTCGACTATTCCAAGGACGCCCAGGCGACGATTACGAAAATCGGTGCCGAGGTCTCCAAGCCCGCCAAGGCGATCTTCGACAAGGCGCTGAGCGCCGCCAAAGCCGCGTAATCGGTCAAAGCTTCGCGAATAAAAAGCCCGGCTCTGCCGGGCTTTTTCTTTGGCGACCGCCGGCGCCGTGGCGACACTTCGTAATCTTGCGTTTCCCGGCCGGTGACGTAGAAACCGGCAAGCGCAACTGCGTCGGAAGGCCATGTACACGGCGAAAACCAAGAGGATCAGGGTCACCGTCGAGCCCCGCTATCTGGCGGACCGCTCCGACCCGGTCGAGAGCCGCTTTTTTTGGGCCTATACCGTCGAGATTTCCAATGGCGGCGCCGCGCCGGTACAGATTCTCGCGCGCCACTGGGTCATCACCGACCAGCACGGACGGCGCGAGGACGTGCGCGGCATCGGCGTTGTCGGCGAGCAGCCGGTGATCGAACCGGGCGCATCGTTCACCTATACGAGCGGCTGCCCGCTCCAGACACCGTCGGGCACGATGGTCGGCACCTATCAGGCGATCGGCAATGACGGCGAGGTTTTTACGGTCGCCATCCCGGCTTTTTCGCTCGATATTCCGGGCGGGAAACGGGTGCTGAACTAAGGCCATAGTGCAGGGCATCTCAGAACTGTCGTCATGCCGGTCCCCCGGTTAAACCGGGGATGATCCGGCAATCTATTCCAGGACGCTGATCGAAACCGCGACAGCTACGGAATGGATCCCATGGTCAAGTCATGGGATGACGACAATCACATGAGCCCGTCCTACGACTGCTCGCCGGCGATCTCCCTCGGATCGAAGCGGTAATGCGCGCCGCAGAATTCGCAGCGCACCTTGATCTCGCCGCTCGCGGCTGCCTCGTCGATCTCCTCCGATCCCATCTGGTGCAGGACCTGTTCGATCCGCTCGCGCGAGCAGGAGCAGTTTTCCTCCAGCGACATCGGAGCGAAGACACGCACGCCGCGCTGGTGGAAGAGGCGGTAGAGAAGGCGCTCGGCGGCGATCGAGGGATCGGTCAGCTCGTGATCCTCGACCGTGTCGATCAGCGCCTGCGCTTCGACCCAGGCATCGTCGTCCTGCGGCTCGGGAGAACGCTGCCTCCCCTTCGGCACGTCGCCTGCGGGCAGGTCGCGACGGCGGATGCGCTCCTCCGACACCGGAAGGAACTGGCCGATGATGCCGCCCGCCCGCCAGGTCCGGCGCGCGGCCCCCTCCTCGTCGCGGTCGTACATCTCGGCGACGGCGAGGCGGATACGGGTCGGGATCTGCTCGGATCGACGAAAATAGGTGTGCGCCGCCGCCTCGAGCGTCTCGGCCTCGAGCGGCACATAGCCTTGATAGCGCTGCTGGGTCTTGCCCTGTTCGACGGTCATGGCCAGCGTGCCACTGCCGAGAAGGAGGGCCGTGTCGAAGCGTCCGCCCGCGGTCGCCTCCTCGACCGCGCTCGCATCGAAGGTCGCGGTCGCGCGAATCTGGCCGGGCGTACGCACGTCGACGACGATGAGCGACACCGGGCCGTCGGTCTGAGTCTGCAGGATGAAGCGGCCGACGTCCTTGAGCGAGGTCGCGAGGAGCGAGGCGAGAACAGCGGCCTCGCCGACCAGCCGCTTCACTGGTGCAGGGAAATCGTGACGCTGCAGGATGGCGTCGATCGAGGGCCCGAGCGTCACCACGCGGCCGCGCACGTCGAGGCCCTCGACCTGAAAAGGCAGGGCCCGATCGTCGCCGCCGAACGGCTCCGCTCCCAAAGCGCGCACTTCGCTCATCGCACTCCCGCTCATGGCTCTTCCATTCCGATCCGATCAGACTGGAGCCGCATCGCGTTGTTCGAGTATCACCTTTTCCGAGACCGGTTCCGGACCTCCGATAAGGCGCGCGGACGGGCTTTTTCGGAACTATGCTCCAAGACACCAGGCAAGGATGCCCTTTTGGGCATGCAGGCGGTTCTCCGCCTCGTCGAACACGACGGATTGCGGCCCGTCGATAACATCCGCCGTCACCTCCTCGCCCCGGTGAGCGGGGAGGCAGTGCATGAATATGGTGTCGGGCTTGGCTTTTGCCAAAAGCCGGGCGTTCACCTGGTAGCGCTTCAAGAGATTGTGACGCCGCTCGCTTTCCTCCTCCCCCATGGAGACCCAGGTGTCGGTGATCACGCCGTCGGCGCCGGCGACAGCTTCTTCGGGATCGGTGAGGAAGCGGACCTTTGCGGCGTTCCGCTCGATCCACTGCAGCAGCTCCGCGGGTGGCGCGAGCTCGGGTGGGGCGGCGACGTCCAGCCGGAACGCGAAGCGCGACGCCGCGTGGACGAGCGAGGCGAGAACGTTGTTGACGTCGCCCGACCAGGCGAGCTTCCGCCCGGCGATCGCGCCGCGGTGCTCCTCGAAGGTTAGGACGTCGGCCATGACCTGGCAGGGATGCGAACGCTGCGTCAGGCCGTTGATGACGGGGACAGTTGCGTGCTCGGCAAGCTCCAGAAGCGCCTCGTGGTCGAGGATGCGGATCATGATCGCATCGACGTAGCGCGACAGGACCCGCGCGGTGTCGGCAAGGCTTTCGCCGCGGCGAAGCTGCATCTCGGCGCCGGAGAGCACGATCGTCTCGCCGCCGAGTTGGCGCATGGCGACATCGAACGACACGCGGGTGCGCGTCGAGGGCTTGTCGAAGATCATCGCGAGAACGCGGCCGTCGAGCGGGCGGTCGCGGCGCTCTGCGTCACGACCGTCGGACTTCCGCCGCCGGCTGTCGTCGATGATGGTGCGAAGCGTTTCGGCAGGCAGCTCCGACAGATCGAGGAAATGCCGCGGGGCGCTCATGCGCGTTCCCTTGTCACTCGGCGGCGGCGCGCCGCGTCAGGCCGGCGAGCGCATTGTCCAGCCGCCGCACAGCCTCTTCCACCTCAGCCTCGCCAACGATGAGCGGCGGCAGCAGGCGTACGACATTATCGCCGGCGGGCACGAGAAGCAGACCCTCGGCCCTTGCGGCGGCGGCGACTTCGCCATTCGGGATACGGCACTTGATGCCGAGTATCAGTCCTTCGCCGCGGATCTCCTCGATGAGATCGGGATGCGTGTCGGCGATCGCCGCGAGCTTCTGTTTCAAGACAAGCCCGGTCCGCCGCACCTGCTCCAGGAACTTTTCGTCCAGGATGATGTCGAGAACGGCGGCGCCGACCGCCATGGCGAGAGGATTGCCGCCGAAGGTCGTGCCGTGCGTGCCGTAGGTCATGCCGGCCGAGGCTTCACGGGTCGCCAGGCACGCGCCGACCGGGAAGCCCGCGCCGAGCCCCTTGGCGAGGGTCGCGATGTCCGGCGCGACGCCCGCCCATTCATGCGCGAGGAAGCGGCCGGTCCTGCCCATGCCCGACTGGATCTCGTCGAAGATGAGCAGCAGCCCCCGCTCGTCGCAGAGCCGGCGCAGAGTCCGGAGGTGTTCTGGCGGCACGGGGCGGACGCCACCCTCGCCCTGGATCGGTTCGATGAGGATCGCCGCGGTCTCCGGACCAATCGCTGCTTCCGCCGCCTTCATGTCCCCAAAGGGCACCTGGTCGAAGCCGTCCACCTTGGGGCCGAAGCCTTCGAGATATTTGGCTTGGCCCCCCGCGGCGAGCGTCGCCAGCGTGCGGCCGTGGAAGGCGCCCTCGAAGGTGATGATGCGAAACCGCTCCGGGGCGCCGTTCACATAATGGTAGCGCCGCGCCGTCTTGATCGCGCATTCCATCGCCTCGGCTCCGGAATTGCCGAAGAAGACCCGGTCGGCAAAAGTGTTCGCGACAAGCTTTTCGCCGAGCGCGCGCTGGCCGGGGATCTCGAAAATGTTGGAGACGTGCCAGAGTTTTTCGGCTTGCGCCTTCAGCGCGGCCACGACGTGGGGATGGGCGTGGCCGAGCACGTTGACGGCGATGCCGCCCATGAAGTCGAGATAGCGGCTGCCGTCGGTCGCGATGAGCCACGCGCCCTCGCCTCGCTCAAAGGCGAGGTCCACCCGCTGATAGGTGTTGTAGAGGGGTGAATTCGTCTCAGACTTGGTCGACATCGCGGCAGCCATTCGCAAAATCAAAAAGCCGCCCGAGGGCGGCCGCCGAGACCAATACTCATATCATGCAGCGGCCGAAGCGCGCAAATGCCTCGGCATTGAGGCTCACGAGAGGCACCGGGCAAGCCAGACCGTGTGGCCGCCGCAATCGGGATCCTCGACACGGTGCAGCACGACCTCAAAGCCGTGTTCGGCCAAGAGCGCCCGGTACTCGGCCGCGTCGAGGCTCGCATGATAAAGCTCGCGGCCATAAAGCGAGCCGATCGCCTCGCCGGCGGCCGGCCCGGAGGTGAAGAGCAGCATCCCCTGCGGAGCGACGTGCTCGCGGAAGATCGGGAACATGCCCCGCTGCTCGTCCGGGCCGAGGTGGAAGAAGCTGTCCCAGGCGACGATCGCGTCGAAGCGCCGGCCGAGAGAAAGCGTGCGCATGTCGTGCTCGATCCATGTCGCGGACGGGAAGCGGGCGCGGCAGATCGCGAGCATGGCCGGCGCCGCGTCGACGCCCGTGACGTGGCAATCGCTCTCGATGAAGGTGCGCGCAATCGGCTCGCCCGAGCCGCAGCCGAGATCGAGCACGCGTACATGTACGCCTTCACGCCCCGATAAAGCTTCGCGGAGATAGCTTTCCTCGCCGGCAAGCCGCTTTCGGTCGCGGTCGAACGCCGTCGCCACGTCGTCATAGAGCCGCCACACGTCGGTCATCCGGCCTGACTGTGGCATTCGCGACTCACTTTTCCCAATTCGGCGATAAAGACGTTGGATAAGCCACTCCGACTCTTGTGGCCGATTCCCTGCCTCTGTAATTTCCCTCCGCAACGCACGATATGTTGTGCGGCGGACCAGTTTTCCATCTAGTCATTGCGTCGGACGTGAGCGCGCTGCGTTTCGCGAGCGCGATCGGATTCGGCGCAGGCGTTGGAGAGGGAAAGCGGCCCAAGGAGACCAAATGTCCTGGACCGACGAACGCGTCGAACTCTTGAAGAAGCTCTGGCAGGATGGCCTCAGCGCCAGCCAGATCGCCGCCGAGCTCGGCGGCGTCACCCGCAATGCCGTGATCGGCAAAGTGCATCGCCTCGGCCTCTCCGGGCGCGGGCAACCGACGTCGTCCATCAAGCGGCAGCGGCGCACGCATTCGACCGGCATGCGCCGCGTGCGCCAGATGATCACCGTCGGAAACCTCGCGCTGAAAGCCGACCACCTGCCCGAGGCGGACATGCGGCCGCGCCGCAACGTCGTGGTGCCGATACCGAAGCGCCTGTCGATCTTCGCGCTGACCGAAAAAACCTGCAAATGGCCGCTCGGCGACCCGGGGCAGGAAGATTTCCACTTCTGCGGGCATGATTCACTGGAAAATCTCCCGTACTGCGAGTATCACGCTGGAGTTGCCTACCAAGCCCCGGAGCCGCGCCGACGCCTCAGACGATCCGGCTAGGCAGAGTTTCAGGGTCCTCTTCCTCCCGAAGAAACGGCGTACCAAAATGGCGGGGCGAGCCCCGCCTTTTCTCTTGCCGGGGAGGAGCTGCGCCCCTCAGGCCCGTTCGAGCTGCTCGTTGAAGGCGTAGCCGGCGCCGCGGACGGTGCGGATCGGGTCGCGGCTCTTGCCGCGGTTCAGGGCCCGTCGAAGCCGACCGATATGAACGTCTACCGTCCGCTCGTCGACATAGACGTCGTGGCCCCAGACGCCGTCCAAAAGCTGCTCGCGGGTGAAGACGCGGCCGGGCGTCTTCATCAAGAATTCCAGCAGGCGGAACTCAGTCGGCCCGAGATGCACCTCGCGGCCGCTGCGGCGCACGCGAAAAGTCTCGCGGTCGAGCTCGAGGTCGCCGGCGCGCAACAGCGAGGATATCGACTCCGGCCGGGCGCGGCGCAGCAGCGCCTTCACCCGTGCCATCAGCTCCGCCACCGAGAAGGGTTTTACGACATAATCGTCGGCGCCGGTGGCGAGCCCGCGGATGCGCTCGTCCTCCTCGCCGCGCGCCGTCAGCATCAGGATCGGCAGCTTTGCCGTGTCGTCGCGGGTGCGGAGCCGGCGGCAGAGCTCGATGCCGGAGAGGCCCGGCAGCATCCAGTCGAGAACGAGCAGGTCGGGCATGCGCTCGCGGAGCCTGATCTCCGCCTCGTCGCCGCGGGTGACGGCCTCCACCTCGTAGCCCTCCGCTTCGAGATTGTAGCGGAGGAGCAGGGTTAGAGGCTCCTCGTCTTCGACGATCAGGATAAGCGGTTTTGCCATGTTCCCCAGCGCCTCGTCCCGGCTATGCCTCGACCCGCGTGCTCGACTGGCGGGGCTCGTCCCACTGCTGTCCGGTGATCAGGTAGTAGACGGTCTCGGCGATGTTGGTCGCGTGGTCGCCGATCCGCTCGATGTTCTTGGCGCAGAAGAGGAGGTGCGTGCACATCGTTATGTTGCGCGGATCCTCCATCATGTAGGTCAGGAGCTCGCGGAAGAGCGACGTGTAGACGGCGTCGATCTCCTGGTCCTGCGCGCAAACCTCGCGCGCCTTTTCGACATCGCGGGTGGCGTAGGCATCGAGGACCTTCTTCACCTGCCGCAGTCCCAGCTCGGACAGGTGCTCGACACCGACACGCAGTTTTTGCGAAAACGATTCCTTCTGGATGGCGACCGCCCGCTTGGCGATGTTCTTGCCGAGATCGCCGATCCGCTCGAGGTCGTTGGCGATGCGGATGGCGGCGATGGTCTCGCGCAGATCCTGCGCCATCGGCTGGCGGCGGGCGATAACGAGAATCGCGTTCTCCTCGATCTGCCGGTGCAGGGCGTCCACCCTCTTGTCCGACTCGATGACTTCGTGGGCGAGGCTCGCATCTGAGCGGAGCAACGCTGCGATGGCGCGCTCGACGATCTGCTCGGCGCGGCCGCCCATCTCGGCAATCGAGCGGGAAAGCCCCTGCAGGTCGTCCTCGAAGGAGGTGACGATGTGTTGTGACATTCGCGGTCCTCTCAGCCGAAGCGGCCGGTGATGTAGTCTTGGGTCTTCCGCTCGCGCGGATTGGTGAACATCATGTCGGTCGGCCCCTCCTCGACGATATGGCCGAGGTGGAACATCGCCGTGCGCTGCGAGACGCGCGCCGCCTGCTGCATGGAGTGGGTGACGATGACGATCGTGTAGTTCTGACGCAGCTCGTCGATCAACTCCTCGATGCGGGCGGTGGCGATCGGGTCAAGCGCCGAGCACGGCTCGTCCATCAGGATCACTTCCGGATTGACCGCGATCGCACGCGCAATGCAAAGCCGCTGCTGCTGGCCGCCGGAAAGGCTGGTTCCCGGCTCTTCGAGGCGGTCCTTCACCTCCTCCATCAGGCCGGCGCGCCGCAGGCTGGTGGCGACGATGTCCCTGAGCTCGGACTTGTTGCGGGCAAGCCCGTGAATGCGTGGCCCGTATGCAACATTCTCGAAGACCGACTTGGGGAACGGGTTGGGTTTTTGGAACACCATGCCGATGCGGGCCCTTAGCTCCACCACGTCGATCCCGCTTTTGTAGATATCGACGCCGTCGAGCTCGATATCCCCGGTGACGCGGGCGATATCGATTGTGTCGTTCATGCGGTTCAAACAGCGCAGAAAGGTCGACTTGCCGCAGCCGGAGGGGCCGATCAGCGCGGTGACCATACGCTCGCGAATGTCCAGGCCGACATCGAACAGCGCCTGTTTCGCGCCGTAGAATACGCTGACCTTGCGGGCGCGAATTTTCACGCCCTCCACACCGGCCGGCTGCGATCCCTCGCCCCGCTTGGCGACCTCGCCTTGAATTTCACCGACCATGGGGACTCCCATATCCATGACGCTCCTCACCAGCGGCGTTCGAAATGCCGACGCAAGACCACCGCTACCGCGTTCATCGCGACCAGAAACGCGAGCAGCACGATGATCGCCGCGCTGGTCTTTTGCTGAAATGCCGCTTCCGGGAAGTCGGCCCACATGAAGATCTGCACCGGCAGGATCGTTGCCGGCTCCAGGAACCCGCCCGGCACGTCAACGATGAACGCCACCATGCCGATCATCAGGAGCGGCGCCGTCTCACCCAGCGCATGCGCCATGCCGATGATCGTGCCGGTCATCACGCCCGGCAGCGCAAGCGGCAGCACGTGATGGAAGACGGTCTGGAGCTTGGACGCGCCGACGCCGAGCGCCGCCTCGCGGATCGACGGCGGCACCGCCTTCAACGCTGCGCGCGACGCAATGATGATGGTGGGGAGCGCCATCAGCGCGAGCACCATGCCACCGACCAGCGGCGCCGAGCGGGGCAGCCCGAAGAAATTCAGGAAAACGGCAAGTCCCAGCAGTCCGTAGACGATCGACGGCACGGCCGCGAGATTGTTGATGTTGACCTCGATCAGGTCCGTCCAGCGGTTTTTCGGGGCAAATTCCTCCAGATAGACCGCGGAGGCGACGCCGATCGGCAGCGACAATGCGAGCGTCACGAGGAGCGTGAGAAACGAGCCGACGACGGCACCCCAGATGCCCGCCATTTCCGGCTCGCGGCTGGCGCCACGCGTCAGAAAGATCCAGTTGATGTCCCGCTCGATCAAGCCGGCCTGGACAAGATGGTCCGTGTAGACAATTTCGCGGTCAGAGATCTGGCGGACACTCTCGGGCTGGAAGCGTACGAGTTGCCAGCTTCCCGGTTCGGCGGGGACGGTGGAGACAAGCGGGATGTAGACCTCGCCCAGCACGTTCGTCTCGGTGACGCCGGTTACCTTCACAGCGCCGCCGTTCAAATAGAGAATATGGGACGGCGCATCCACGCCAAAGGGGATGGAACCGTCGGCGGCCGGCTTGGCTCCGACCGGGGCCGACTGCCGAATGAGGGTCAGCTCATTCGGCTCCAACGCAACTGTGATTTCACCTGACGTTCCGGAGGGTGTCGCGACGCCGGAGGCCGGGAGCACGTCCTTTTCCGCCATCATGCCCTTCAAATAGAGGTCCACGGTATCGGAGACCGGCAACGCGATGGAGTGCGTTCCGCCGATGAGAGCGGGATCGTCGAGAACCTCCTCGCGCAGAATGATCTCGGCGCTTTCGGAGAGCAGCGAGCGCGCCGTGCGGCGCTCGGAGCGACTCTCGGCGAAGGGCGTCGCTGCGTCGATCGCCCGGTTGGTGATCGCGCCGAACCCGGATTTTCCCACATTCTGCGGATCGATGTCCTCGCCGGAGAGGTCGATCGGCAAGACGGCGAAGTGCTGCGTAAACGCCGGGATGCCCTGGATGAAAATCGTCACCAGCAGAAGGACCAGCGCCGCCATTGCCGTCATCACCGCGGCGAAACCAAAGAGTTTGAAGCGGCGCTCGGCCGCATAGCGCTTGGCGAGCCGCCGCCGCGCCTCATCGCTGGTGTGGACCGTGTAGTCGAGCAGCTCGGTGCGGGCCACGTCAGTCATAGCGTTCCCGGAATCTCTGCACCACACGGAGGGCGACGACATTGAGGGCAAGCGTCACGCAGAAGAGCATGAGGCCGAGTGCGAAGGCGGCGAGCGTCTTGGCGCTGTCGAACTCCTGGTCGCCGACGAGCAGTGTGACGATCTGCACCGTCACGGTGGTCACGGCCTGCAACGGGTTGAGGGTGAGATTTGCGGCGAGCCCGGCGGCCATGACCACGATCATCGTCTCGCCGATGGCGCGGCTGACTGCCAACAGCATGGCCGACACGATGCCGGGAAGCGCCGCCGGCAGTACCACCTTGCGGATCGTCTCCGATTTCGTGGCGCCCATGCCGGCCGAACCGTCGCGCAGCGACTGCGGCACCGCATTGATGACGTCGTCGGAAAGCGATGAAACGAAGGGGATGATCATGATCCCCATGACGAGGCCCGCTGCGAGCGCCGATTCGGACGAGACGCTGAGACCTGCCGCCTCCCCGAGCCGCCGAATGAAGGGCGCGACGGTGAGCGCGGCGAAGAAGCCGTAAACCACGGTCGGAATGCCTGCCAGCACCTCCAGCACGGGCTTGGCGAAGGAGCGGAAGCGGCGCGACGCGTAGTCGGAAAGGTAGATCGCCGACATGAGGCCTATCGGAGCAGCGACCAGCATAGCGATGGCGGTGATCAGGAGCGTGCCGACGAAGAGCGGTATGGCGCCGAACACCGCCGCGTTGTCGGTAGCCTCGGCGCCGGCTCCGGCGAATGCGCTCTGCGGGCTCCAATGAGTACCGAAGAGGAAGGCGAGGAACGGCACCTTTTCGAAGAAGCGGATCGACTCGAAGATGAGCGACAGCACGATGCCCAAGGTCGTGAGAATCGCCACGACCGAGCAGGCGACGAGGACCCCCATGACGAACTTCTCGACGACCTGGCGGGTGCGCTTGCCCACGGTGATGGATCGCCAAGCGTAGACCAATCCGCCGACCGCAAGGGCGGTGAGCAGGAGGCCGAGCAGCAAGTCGCCGAGTGCCCAGGCGCTCTGATAAGCGGCGGCGGCCGCCTCCTTTTCCGCCGACGACGTGCCGAAGAGCGCGTTGTGGGCGATCGCGCGCGCATCGCGGATGAAGATCGCGCGGTCGAAGTCGGAAAAATGCGCAAGCTGGTCAGCGAAGCGCCCGGTCACGAGGCGGTCGTAGGTGCGGGGCGCGAAGAGAGCCCAAATCACCAGCACGATCAGTGCCGGAATGACTGCCCAGATCGCGGCGTAGCAGCCGTGATAGTTGGGGCGGGAATGAAGCGCCGAGGGATGACCCTCCGCCACGGCGTAGGCGCGCCGGCGGCCGAGCATATAGGCGACAGCCGCGAGGACGAGCAGGGCCGGGAAATAGGTGGCGATCATCGGGGCAAGCGAAGGCGGGGCGCCGGCTCAGCCGACGCCCCGGTTTCGTTACATGGACATGGGCTGCATGCCTTCGGCGGCCGCCTTGTAGGTGGCGCGCTCTTCGGCCGGCAGCGGGATCAGGCCCTTCTCGGCGAGATAACCCTCGTCGCCCCACGCCTCGTCGGACGTAAACTCCGCGGCAAATTCCTGAATGCCGGGGATCGTGCCGACGTGCTCCTTCTTGATGTAGAAGAAGAGCGAACGGGAGACCGGGTAGTCGCCGGAGGCGATCGCCTCGAAGGTGGGCGCGACGCCGTCCACCGATGCGCCCTTCAACTTGTCGGCGTTCTGGTCGAGGAACGAAAAGCCGAAGATCCCGACTGCGGCTGGATTGGCTTCGAGCTTCTGCACGATCAGATTGTCGTTCTCGCCGGCCTCGACGTAGCCGCCATCTTCGCGAATCTCGGCACAGGCCTTCTCGTCCGCGGCTTTGACCGCCTCGTCGCATGCGGCGAGCATGACCAGTTCGACGAAGGCATCGCGGGTGCCGGACGTCGGGGGCGGGCCGAGCACTTCGATCTTTTCACTCGGCAGCGCCGGATCGATGTCGGACCAGTTCACGTTCGGATTGGGCTGCAGGGCGCCGCTCGCGTCCGGCAGGTTCTTGGCGAGCGCCTTGAAGATCTGCTCGCGCGTCAGCGCGAGATCGGGGCCGCTTTTGGCGCTGGCGAGCACGATGCCGTCGAAGCCGATCTTGACCTCCACCGGGGTCACACCGGCCGTCTTGCAGGCCTCGAGCTCGCTGTCCTTGATGCGGCGAGAGGCGTTGGTGATGTCGGGCGTGTTCTCGCCGACGCCCTCGCAGAAGAGTTTCATGCCGCCGCCGGTGCCGGTCGATTCTACGACCGGAGCGGGGAAGCCTGCCGTCTGGCCGAAGCGCTCGGCAACGGTTGTGGAGAAGGGGAACACGGTGGAGGAGCCGACGATGCGGATCTGGTCGCGCGCAGCGGCGACGCCGCTCATGCCGGCCACGGCGATGGCGAGCGCCGCGGCGGTGGTGAAGAATCTGCTGTTCAAGGGGGATCTCCCTGTTTGTGGAGGTATCGGAGACGGGATCGGAAGTCCCGTCGCCGATTCCGTATAGGTCGCACCTGATGTTGCTATGACCTTTTGGTGACACCTGAATGACAGTTTAAGTATTTGATTTATTTTGGATTTCGTCCGCAGCTTGGGTGGAGCTCTGCGGCAGCGGCAGTTCGATCGAAAAGAGAGCTCCGCGGCCGGGCTCGCTCGTTACCTTCAGCTGGCCGCCGTGCCGCGTCAGGATGTGCTTGACGATGGCGAGCCCGAGCCCGGTGCCCTTCATCTGGCGGCTCGCCCCGACATCGACACGGTAAAACCTCTCGGTCAGCCGCGGCACATGTTCGGGCGCAATTCCCGGGCCGTAATCCTGCACTTCGATCATTGTGGCGCGGCCGTCCGGACGCGGCTTCAGGCGGATGTCAACCTTCTCGCCCGACGCGCCGTAGCGGATGGCGTTCTCAGTCAGATTCTGCACCAGCTGAACGAGCTCGTCGCGCTCGCCGATCACCTCCACCGGCTCGCTCGGCGTATCGATCGCGAGCACGACGGAATGCTCCGCCGCGAGCGGCTGCATCGCATCGCCGACATGCCTCAAAACACCGACCAGATCGACGCGATCGGTCGGGCGGCTATGTGCCCGCATCTCGGCGCGCGAGAGCGACAGCAGGTCGTCGATGAGGCGCCGCATCCGCCACGCCTGCTCGTGCATGACGCGGAGGAACTTTTCCGAAGCCGCCGGATCGCCGCGCGCCGGCCCGAGCAGCGTCTCGATGAAGCCGATCAGCGAGGCAAGCGGCGTGCGCAGCTCGTGGCTGGCGTTGGAAACGAAATCCGCGCGCATGCGGACAATCGCAAGCCGGTCGGAAACGTCGTCGAAGGTGACCAGGATGAAACCAACACGGCCGCCCGGCGCGAGGAGCGGACTGAGCGTCACCGAATAGACGTTGGTGGTCTCGCCGGGTTCGCTGAACTCGAGTGAGGTCGCCTGTCCGGCCCCGGCGATCTCGAGCGCCTCGGCGAATTCGGGCCGGCGGAACGTCAGCGTGAAAGGATCGGCCGGGCGCGTGGCCGGAAAAAGCTGACCCGCAAGCTGGTTGGCGTAGCGCACGGTGCCAGCGGCATCGAGCACGAAGGCCGGCTTCGGAAACGCCTCGACCGTCGCCTTCATGGCGGTATCCGGCCAGACCTGATTGCCGCTGCGACCGGTCTCCGCGCTACGCCAATCCGACCGCGGCCGCGGAAGGAATGCGGCGACCAGCAGCAAGATGAGGATGGCCGCCAGCGAAAAAGCAAACGGCAGCGCGAAGAAGGCAGTGCCCGCGAGAAGAGCCAATGCCGCCGCGGCAAGAACATAGCGGGCGGCGCGGACGCGCTCCGTCGCCGCTGCTGTCGGGGTATTGTCCTTGCTTGACGAATGATATGGCGGGTCTGCCATGCGCCCCCTAGCCTATCGCATCATAGGCGCCGGTGCCCGTGAGCAGGGGGCCGGCGTGCCGGAGTGAGAGGGCAACCATGCAGCGCAGTCTAAACCGATTCCGTGCGTTCGATCTCGACGATCCGGAATTGCCGGACTGGGTCAAGGACGGTGCGCTTTCGTCGGGGGGCTATCCCTATCCGAAGAAGCTCGACCGGGACACCTACGAGACCGAGCTAACCAGGCTGCAGGTGGAGCTGGTGAAGCTGCTCGCGTGGCAAAACAAGACCGGCGGGCGCTCCGTGCTCCTCTTCGAGGGCCGCGACGCCGCCGGCAAGGGCGGCTCGATCAAGGTCATCCGCGAGCACCTCAATCCGCGCCAGGCGCGGATCGTCGCGCTCGCCAAGCCGTCCGACCGCGAGGCCGGCCAATGGTACTTTCAGCGCTATGCGGCGGAACTTCCGGCGGCGAGCGAAATGGTACTCTTGGACCGCTCCTGGTACAACCGTGGCGTGGTCGAGCCCGTCATGGGTTTCTGCACGCCGGAGCAGGCGAAGCGTTTTCTCGCCGAGGCGCCCGAATTCGAGCGCATGTTCACCGGCGGCGGCATCCGGCTCTTCAAGTTCTGGCTGGAGATCGGCCGCGAGATGCAGCTCTCGCGCTTCCACGAGCGCCGGCACAATCCGCTGAAGACCTGGAAGATCTCGCCGGTCGACATGGCCGCGATCGGGCGATGGGACGAATTCACCGCGGCGCGCGACCGCATGATCGCGGCGACACATACCAAGCACGCGCCGTGGATCATCGTGAAATCCAACGACAAGCGGCGGGCGCATCTGGCGCTGATCCGTCACGCCCTGCTCAACATCGACTATGAAGGGCGCGACCGCGCGGCGATCGGCACGGTCGACAAGAAGATCCTCGGCCTCGGCCCGAAAGCGCTCACGAAGGCGGGATAGCGAAAGCGCGCACCTTTCCGCTCGCGGGAGAGGGTGGGCTTCAGCTTTGGCCGAAGGCCTTAGTTTTAGAGCGATTCATGCGGGAGGTTCGCGGTGAAGGCTGCAGTCTATCGGAAGTTCGGTGGCCCGGAGGTCGTACGGATCGAAGAGATGCCGAAACCGCCCCCGAACCGCGATGAAGTGCTTATCAGGGTTTACGCGACCACTGTGAGTGTCGCCGACCACAGGATGCGCAGTCGCGACCTGCCGAAGGGGCTTTGGTTTCTTGCGCCTCTGGTGCTCGGCGTGTTCGGACCGCGCAAACGCGTTCTGGGCATGGACCTCGCCGGGGTTGTCGAGGCGGTGGGCGAGAACGTCACCAAGTTCAAACCCGGCGATGAGGTCATCGCGCTGCCCGGATCGAAATTTGGCGGCCATGCCGAATACAGGTGTTGCCGGAAAATGGCGCGGTCACCCTGAAGCCCAAAAACATGACCCTCGAAGAGGCCGTTACGCTGGTCTTTGGCGGGCAAACTGCGTTGAAGTATCTGAGGCGCGCAAAGATCAAGCCGGGCGACGACGTTCTCGTTAACGGCGCATCGGGGGC
The DNA here is from genome assembly GCA_964440525.1 of uncultured Propylenella sp. Taxonomy (GTDB): domain Bacteria; phylum Pseudomonadota; class Alphaproteobacteria; order Rhizobiales; family Afifellaceae; genus DASWJZ01. Next base: position 60,287 of record CAYTTC010000008.1, read on the forward strand.
GGTTGGAACGGCGGCGGTACAAATTGCGAAACAGCTTGGCGCCGTCGTCACAGGCGTATGCAGTGGCGGAAACAATGAACTGGTCAGGTCACTCGGGGCGGATCACGTGATCGACTATACCGAGGAAGATTTCACCAAGAACGGCAAAATCTACGATGTCATCGTTGAATGCGTCGGCAACGCTCCGTTCGAACGGGTCGACGGCTCAATAAAATCCGGCGGGGCACTGTTGCTGGTGATTACTGATCTCAAAGGGATGTTGGGGGCGTCGAGAAACAGTCGAAAAAGCGGGAAGCTGGTGAGCTGGAGCGATTCCACACCCTTGGCGGAGGAACTGGCATCTGTGGTGAAACTTGCGGAGGCGGGTGAATATCGGGCCATAACCGACCGAACATACGAATTTGACGAAATCGTCGAGGCGCATCGGTACGTGGATACGGGGCGAAAGAAAGGGAACGTGGTTGTGCGAGTTGCAGCGAACCGTCCCTCTTAGGGTCCCCGTCTAACCTGCTCAGCGTGATGTCCGCCGATCAATCCCCCGCCAGGCGGCCCTGCTTCTCCAGATAGGCGATCACCTCTTCGGCCAGCGCATCCGGCTCCGCCTCCGCGGTGTGGAGATGGATGTCCGGCGCGGTCGGCGGCTCGTAGGGCGAATCGACGCCGGTGAAATTCTTGATCTCGCCGGCGCGCGCCCGGGCATAGAGGCCCTTCGGATCGCGCGCTTCCGCGACCTCGATCGGCGTGTCGACGAAAATCTCCACGAACTCTCCCTGCGGCATCATTCCGCGCGCCATCTCGCGCTCGGAGCGGAAGGGCGAGATGAAGGAGACGAGCACAATCAGCCCGGCATCGGCCATGAGTTTTGCAGCCTCGGCGACGCGGCGGATGTTTTCCACGCGGTCGGCGTCGGTGAAGCCGAGGTCGCGGTTCAAGCCGTGGCGCACATTGTCGCCGTCGAGGATGGTGGTGTGGCGCCCGCTTGCGAAGAGCCGTTTTTCGACGAGGTTGGCGACGGTCGATTTGCCCGAGCCTGAAAGGCCGGTGAACCAGAGCACGCAGGGCTTCTGGTGCTTGAGCCGGGCGCGCGCCGAACGGTCGACGGAAAGCGCCTGCCAGTGGATGTTGGAGGCGCGGCGGAGCGCGAAGCGGATCATGCCGGCGGCGACGGTCTGATTGGAAAAGCGGTCGATCAGGATGAAGCCACCGGTGTCGCGATTCTCCGCGTAAGGATCGAAGGCGATCGGCGCCGCGGCGGAAAAATTGACAAACCCGATCTCGTTCAGCTCCAGAATTTTCGCCGCATTGTGCTCCAGCGTATCCACCTCGAAGCGGTATTTGAGGTCGGTCACCTGCACCGGCACGGTGCGCGTCATGCTCTTCAGCAGATATTGCCGGCCGGGGAGCATGGGCTCGGAATCCATCCAGACGAGATCGGCGGCGAACTGGTCGGAGAGCTGCGGGCGGGCGTCGGCGGCCGAGAGGAGATCGCCGCGGCTGAGATCGATCTCGTCGGTCAAGGTCAGCATCGCCGACTGCCCGGCGGAGGCTACCTCGCGATCCTCCGAGCCGACGAGAATGCGGGCGATGCGGCTGGTGCGACCGGACGCGGCGACTACGACCTCATCGCCAAGAGCCACGCGACCGGAGAGGACCGGTCCGGCAAAGCCGCGAAAGTTCTGGTTCGGGCGGCACACCCATTGCACCGGCATGCGGAAGGGGGCGGCGGCGGCGCGGCGCTCCGGCACGACGCCTTCCAGATGCTCCAGGAGAAATGGGCCCGAATAGTAAGGCGTGCGGGTGCTTCGCATCGAGACATTGTCGCCGTCGCGCGCCGAGATCGGGATCGCGGTCACGGTGTCGATCGAAAGCTTCGCCGCGAATGTCGCAAACTCAGCTGCGATGGCGCGGAACGGCGCTTCCGCGAAATCGACCAGATCCATCTTGTTCACCGCAAGCACCACGTCACGGATGCCGAGCAGCGAGACGATCACCGCATGGCGGCGCGTCTGGGTCAGCAGCCCTTTCGTCGCGTCGACGAGGAGGATGGCGAGGTCGGCGGTGGAGGCGCCCGTCGCCATGTTGCGTGTATATTGGACGTGGCCGGGCGTGTCGGCGACGATGAAGCGGCGGCGCGGCGTCGCGAAGAAGCGGTAGGCGACGTCGATGGTGATCCCCTGCTCGCGCTCCGCCTCCAGGCCATCGACGAGGAGCGCAAAGTCGATCTCGTCGCCATTCGTGCCGTGCTTCAGCGAGTCGCCTTTCAGGTCCTCGAGCTGGTCTTCCATCAGGAGATGCGAATCGTAGAGCAAGCGCCCGATCAGCGTGGACTTGCCGTCGTCCACGCTGCCGCAGGTCAGGAGCCGCAGCGTGTCGGCGTTCGCCGCGGCGCTCACTGCCTCAAGCGAGAAGGCTTCCTTATTCATCAGAAGTAGCCCTCGCGCTTCTTTTTCTCCATCGATGCGCCGGCCTCCTTATCGATCACGCGTCCGCCGCGCTCGGAGGTGCGCGCCGCGATCATCTCCGCGACGATCGCCTCAAGCGAGGCGGCATTCGATTCGACCGCTCCGGTCAGCGGGTAGCAGCCGAGCGTGCGGAAGCGGACGAGCCGCCGCTCTGGCCGCTCGCCATCCTTCAGCGGCAGCCGATCGTCGTCCACCATGATCAATTGGCCGTTGCGGATCACGACCGGCCGCTCGGCGGCGAAATAGAGCGGCACGATCGGGATCTTCTCCCGCAGGATGTAGGCCCAGATGTCGAGCTCGGTCCAATTCGACAGCGGAAAAACACGCGTCGATTCCCCGTCGTGGACGCGCGTGTTGTAAAGGCTCCAGAGCTCCGGACGCTGGTTCTTCGGGTCCCAGACATGGCTCGTGGAGCGGAACGAAAAGATGCGCTCCTTGGCGCGGGACTTCTCCTCGTCACGGCGGGCGCCGCCGAAGGCCGCGTCGAACTTGTGGAGATCAAGCGCCTGCTTCAGCGCCTCGGTCTTCATGACGCGCGTGTAGTTGGCGCCGTGATCGAAGGGATTGAGCCCGGCCTTCACGCCCTCCGCGTTGGTATGGACGATGAGCCGCATGCCGGCTTCCGCGGCCATCCTGTCGCGAAAGGCGATCATGTCGCGGAACTTCCACGTCGTATCGATGTGCATCAGCGGGAACGGCGGCGGCGCGGGGAAGAACGCTTTTCGCGCCAGATGCAGCATGACGGAGGAATCCTTGCCGATCGAATAGAGCATCACCGGGTTGCGGCACTCGGCGGCGACTTCCCGGATGATGTGGATGCTTTCGGCTTCGAGCCGCTCGAGATGGGACAGGCGATCTGACATGCGAAAAATTGCCAAGCGGTCCGGCTGAAAACAAAAAGACACGAGGGCCAATCCGAGGGCCCGTGCCGGCGTCAGCGAGAAACGTCGGCCTCCGCGACCGCGCTCGCACCCGGCATTCTATAGCGCGCTTCGAGCGCACCCCGATAGATCTCCTCAATCCGCCGCGCGGTGACCGCGAGAGAAAATTTTTGCGCCACCCTCTCCCGCCGCAGCATAGCCTCCGCCGCCATCCGCTCCGGCGCGACGAGCGCCGCGCGCATCGCGTCGGCCAGAGTTAGCGCATCGCCGGGTGGGACCAGGCGCTCGGCCTCCCCGGCAAAAATCTCCGGAATACCGCCGACATTCGTGGCGATGAGCGGCATCCCGGCGGCGGCGGCTTCAAGCACCAGATAGGGAAGCGACTCCGCCCGCGACGGGAGCACGATCGTGCGGGCGAGCGAAAAGGCTTGGCGCGCGGGCATGGGCGGATGAAAGGCGATGCGGCTTTTCCGCACTCTCTCGTTCGCCAGATCGCGATAGCGGCGAGCGTCGTCAGGGGTTGCGGGTCCTACGATCACCGCGCTCGCGGCATGCCCCTCGCCCTGGAGCTTTGCCAAGGCCTCGATGAAGACGTCGACGCCCTTCAGCTCGCGCAATTCACCGATGAAAAGGAAATCGGCGGCGTCGGGGGCGGGAACGATCGGCGCGAACTCGTCGGGCCTGAGCCCGTTCAAAACGATGTGTGCGGGGCAGCGCGGCGTCCCGATTTTCTGCCGATAGGTTTCCGCCTCGTAGGCCGAGACGTGGATAAGCCCGTCCGTCAGCCGCTCGAGTGCCGACTCGGCGGCGAAATAGACCCGGCCCGACAGCGAGCCCTTGTCGTAGTGCAGGCTGCCGCCATGCGGCGCGTAGAAGGCGGCGACCGGGTGGCCTCTGCGCCGCTCGAAGAAAGCGGCGAGGCGCCCATAGACTCCGCCCTTGGCGCCATGCGCGTGGACCACGTCGGGGCGCATCCTGGCCATCTGCCGCGCCACGGCGAAAACGGCCGGCAGGTCGCGGGGACCGATCGAGCGCGTCATCGGGACGCGCGCGACGCCGAGCGCGAGGGTGGGCGCAAGCGCCGCAATCCGCTCGTCCTCCAGCGCCCCGCCGCTGGTGGAATCGCAGATCAGCCCGACGGCATGGCCGGCCGCGGCCTGCGCCGACGCAAGGTCGGAGATATGGCGAAAAATGCCGCCGACCGGGCTCCGCGCGACGTGGACGATTGCAAGGTTTTTTTGCAAGAGTGGCGCCTTTCCGGCGCTTTGTAGCGGTGGCGGCGCTAAAGGCGCGTAAACGCGCGGACGCGGTCTTGGCCTTCGGTTACTGCCCGGCATAGTGTCGTTCCGAGACTAAATCGCGTGCGAACACTCGAATGCCCAAACCTGAAGCCGCTAAGGCTCTCCCCACGCGGGTTGCCGTCGTCACCGGTGGGACTCGCGGCATCGGAGAAGCGATTTCGCGGGCGCTGGCACGCGAGCGCTGGCGGGTCGTCGCCGGCGGGATTGGCGAGGAGGAGATCGCGGCCTTCAAGCAGGACCCGCAGATCGAGCCTGTTCGCCTGGATGTAACCGACGATCGTTCGATCGCGGCGCTGATCGAGCGCTCTCCGCGCATCGACGCGCTGGTGAATTGCGCCGGTACGCTTGTCCGGCAGGGCGGGGAATATGAAATCGCAAATTTTCAGCGCGTGCTGGAGGTGAACCTCGTCGGAACGATGCGGATGTGCGTCGCGGCCAAGGCGAAGCTCGCGGAATCGAAAGGCGCCATCGTCAACACGGCGTCGATGTACTCCTTCTTCGGCGCGCCGCACGCGCCGGCGTATGCGGCGTCGAAGGGCGGCGTCGTGCAGCTGACGAAGTCGCTCGCCGTCGCCTGGGCCGCCGACGGCATCCGCGTCAACGCCGTCGCACCGGGCTGGATCGAGACCGAGCTGACGCTTCCGGCGATCGCCGACAAGCCGCGCTCGGCCGCTATCGTCGCGCGCACGCCGATGGCACGCTGGGGAAAGCCGGAGGACGTGGCAGGCGCCGTCGTCTTTCTCCTCTCCGACGCGGCGCGCTTCGTGACCGGCACGGTGCTTCCGGTCGACGGGGGCTATTTGGTCACGTGAGGACGCGAACGCCATGAACACCCACGACACGATGCCGAGCCGCGCCGGAGTTACCGAGACGGCGGACGAGAAGCGAATCCCCTACCGGCATCCGCAGCCGAAAGATTCGCCGCCGGAGATCGTCATTCCCGACACTATTCCAACCGACGAGCGCCTCTGGGTGCCGCAGGCGGAAAATGTCTGGTTCCGCCCGCTCTGCCTTTCCGCCTCGCGCGGCTACTGGCAGAACCTCCTGCGGGTGCGGAAATCCGGCGTGCTTTCGCGCCACCGCCACCCCCAGCCGGTCCACGCATTCGTGCTGAAGGGCGAGTGGCACTATCTGGAGCACGACTGGGTGGCGACGGAGGGCGCCTATGTCTACGAGGCGCCCGGCGAGACGCACACGCTCGTCGTGGAGGCGCACGTGCCGGAGATGATCACGCTTTTCCAGGTGAACGGGGCGATGATCTACGTCGACCCAGACGGCCAGGTGCAGGGCTACGAAGACGCTTTTACCAAGATCGAGATGTGCAGGCGGCACTTCGAAGCGGTCGGGCTGGGCGCGGACTACGTCGAGCGATTCATCCGCTAGGCAAAAGCTTCGGCCGAGGCTATTATTCCGACGGTCTGTCAAATTCCGCATCCACACGCTCCGGCTTGCTCTGGTAAAAAGTATGATTTAAGGAGGGAGCACTCTGAAACGTGCTGAGACACGTGCGGAATCACGTCCATATTCGGACGATTATGGGAGGTAGGCATGAGACATTTACTACCGCTCGCGGCGTGCGCCGCGGCGTTTTCGCTTGGCGTCACCGGCGCCTACGCGCAGTCCGGCGGCGTTGAAAAAGCGGTCGGCGGATACACTTGGGCAGATGCTGCGACGGAAGCTCCGGGCACCAAGGATTTCCACTCGGCCGACGGCCACCTGACCTTCGCCCTCGTAACACACACCGCCGGCAACGGCTTCTTCGATCCGGTCTATGTCGGCGCGACGGTCGCCGGCAACCTGATCGGCGCCACGATCCTTCTCCTCGGCTCAGAATCGCCCACGGACGACCCGGCCCGCGAGATCGAGATCCTGAACCAGATCATCCAGGATCCGACGATCGACGGTATCATCCTGACCACGCCGCAGGTCGGCGCCTATGATGACATCGTCAAGACCGCCGAGGCGAACGGCATTCCGGTCGCCACGACCAACTCGTTCGACGGCGGAATCTATAACCGCCTCGGAATCAGCCACACCGGCCAGGACGCCTCCGCCGCCGCGATTGCCGGCAACGCGCTCGTGGCGTGCCTGATGGAAAAGGGCGTCGAGGGTGGCTCGATCGTTCTGCCGAACTCGACCGCGATGGGCAACGTCGAAGTCAACAATCGTGTTAGCTCAGCCTACAACGCCATCGTCGCGGCGCTCAAGGCCGCCGGCAAGCTCGACGCCTTCAAGGTCGATGCGGGTCCGGAAGGCGTGGGTGTCGACGCCGACCCGAACGATCCGGTCAACGCCATCGTGTCGCTCTTCGAGTCGCGCGGTGACGTGGTCGGCGCGTTCGCCGGCAACAACGTGTTCACCCCGGCGCTCGCCAAGGCGGTCGCGCAGACCGGGTTGACCGGAAAAATCTGCGCCTACGGCTTCGATCTCGGCCCGGCTCAGCAGGAAGCCCTCGCGAGTGGCGACCTGACCGGCGCGCTCGGACAGCAGCCCTTCCTGCAGGGCTTCTGGCCGGTCATGCAGCTCTACCTGCAGATCGACCGCGGCATCGCGGCGGCCAACCTCGACACGCGCGCCCAGCTCGTGACGAAGGACTCGGTCGGAAACGTCGGCAAGCGCTTCGAGAACTAATCCTCGATCGTCTGTTCTAGTCTGGTCGCGAGAGGGCTATGCTCTCTCGCGACTTTTGCGTTTGACGCCTCTGGATCCAAGAAAAAACACGGCGCGATGACGTCACCTCTTTCCGCGCTAGGCCGTCGTCCGGCGCAGTTTTTCGGTGGCTGGGAGGTGGGGCTCCTGGTCATGATGGCGCTCCTCTACATCGTCGGCGCCTTCATCAACCCCAAATTCTTCGTCTCGCTCGACGCGTTTCAGGCGCTGCTGCGCGATACGTCGCGCTACGCCGTCATGGCCGTCGGCATGACGTTCGTCATCGCCAACAAGGATCTCGACCTCTCCGTCGGTTCGACCTACGGCCTGGTCGGCGTCGCATTCGCCTACATGTTCGATCCCCATCACTACGATCTCGGCGTCGTACCGGCGGTCCTCGTCTGCGTTGTGCTCGGCACCTTCATCGGCCTCGTCAACGGCGTTCTCGTCACCGTTCTGCGCGTGCCGGCGTTCATCGCCACCCTGACCATGCTTCTCATCGGTCGCGGATTCGTCCTCGGCATGACCGGCGGTCAGTCGATCCTCTATCCGATCAAGGCGCGCGACTATCACTGGTTCTTCCAGCTCGGCGAATTCAACGCCTGGGGTTTCAACAATCAGATCCCGATCGCGCTTCTGGTGGTCGCGGTCGGCGCCTTCGTGCTTGCCAAAACCCGCTGGGGCTACGAAACCTTCGCCACCGGCGGCAACGAACAGGCCGCCATCTACGCGGGCATCGCGACGCAGTGGGTGAGGGTGCGGGCTTATCTCCTGTCGTCGCTCTGCGCGACCGTCGCCGGCCTCATGGCAACGGCCCAGGACAAAGGCATCTCGCCGCAGGCCGGTCTCAGCGCCGAACTGATCGTCATCGCGGCCGTCATCATCGGCGGCGCGTCGATCCTTGGCGGCCGTGGCCGGGTCATCGGCAGCTTTATCGGCGCGCTGTTGACCGTCCTCATCAACAAGGTGCTGCGCGAAGGCTTGCCCATTACGCGGACGTTGATGATCGATGGCGAGCCGGTGCAGGTGCAGGCGATCTTCTCGCTCCCCGCCGGCGCCGTTCCGGCCTTCATCGGCGTCCTGTTGATCGTTGCGGTGCTGATCGAGCCCTTCATCATTCGCCGACAAGTGCCGGCCCGCATCTGGGCGTGGCTGCGTGGGCAACCGCCGCCGCAAGCGCTCGAAATGGGCGGCATAGCCATCGAGGGCGCCCAGACCAAGGGCGCGATGGCGACCGACAAGGCGCTCTCCGCCCGCGGCTTCGGAAAATTCCTGGCGCGGCGCGATGCGCTGGCGATCATTCTCACGGTCGTCCTCTGGCTGGTCGGCCTCTATCTCAGGCCTGACTATTGGGCGCTCCTGCCGAACAGTTTCGCAATTCTGCTCAACTACACCGAGCTTGCGCTGATCGCGGTCGGCCTGACCTACGTTATCGCCGCCGGCGACATCGACCTGTCGGTCGGCGCCGTGCTGGCTCTCGCCGGCAGCGCCGCCGCCTATTCGATGAAGGTGATGGGACTAGGTCCCGTTGACGCGATTGTCATCGGCCTCGCTGTCGGTCTTGCCGCCGGCGCCTTCAATGGTGTCATGACCGTGGCCTTCGGGCTGCCGGCGTTCATCGCCACGCTCGGCATGTTCTACATCGCGCGCGGACTTGCCTCCTGGCTCGTCGCCGGCCAGCAGCTCACCGGCTTCACCGAGCGCTACAACCTGCTCGGCCGCAAGGTCGGCGATATCCTGTCCTACCTGAAACTCCCGCGACCGGCGGGCTTCCTCGGCGCCGTCGCCGACGTGGTCAGCGTGCAGACGCTGTGGATGATCCTCGTCTCCATCATCGCCGGAACCGTCCTCGCCTTTATGCCGTTCGGCCAGCGCCTCTACGCCACCGGCGGCAACATCCGCGCCGCCGCCTACGCCGGCATCAACACCAACCGTGTCCGCTTCATCGCTCTGGTCTTCTGCGCGCTTTGCGCCACCATGGCCGGCCTCATCAACATCGCCTATTTTCGCAGCTTCAATCCCGTCGCCGGCCAGTTCCGCGAGCTCGACGGCATCGCCGCGGTGATCATCGGCGGGGGCTCGATCTTTGGCGGCTACGGCACCCTCATCGGAGCGCTCGCCGGCGCCGCGGTCATCACGCTGGTGCGCGCATTGTTGCAGCTCAACGTTCAAGGCTTCACCATGCCGCAGCAATGGATCAACGTCTTCATCGGTGTGATCCTCATCGGCGCCGTGCTGATTGACATCTGGGTGCGCCAAGCGAACATCATCGGGAGGCTGCGTGCCCGCCTCGCGCAGCGACGACAGACCGCAGCGGAAACCGCCAATGCCTGAGACCAGCCCGCAGCCGATCATCGAGATGCGGCATATCGAAAAGTCGTTCGGCGCCGTGCGTGCGTTGCGCGATGTCGATCTGACGCTCTATCCGGGCGAGATTCTCGGCCTGGTAGGCGACAATTCGGCCGGCAAGTCGACGCTGATGAAGATCCTGACCGGCGCCTATCAGCGCGATAGCGGCGAGATCCTGGTGGCCGGCAAGCCGGTGCACTTCAAGAGCCCGCACGAAAGCCGCGATGTCGGGATCGAGATGATCTACCAGGATTTTGCGCTTTGCGGGAACATGGACGTCGGCCAAAACATTTTTCTCGGCCGCTGGCCGCGGAAAGGCATCTTCGTCGATCGGCGAAAAATGTACTCGGAGGCCGATCAGGTGCTGAAGCGGCTGAAGGTCGACGTGAATTCCGTCTATCAGCGCGTCGAGAGCCTGTCGGGCGGACGGCAGCAATCGGTCGCCGTCGCCCGCGCCATCTCGTTCGACCCGCGCGTCGTCATCCTCGACGAGCCGACCGCCAACCTCTCGGTGATGGCGACCGAGCGGCTGCTCGAAACCATGCTGGAGCTGAAGAAGCAGGGCGTCGCCCAGGTCATCATCTCGCATCGACTGGTCGACATTTTCGCGGTCGGCGACCGCGTCATGGTGCTGAAGCGCGGCGAGAATGTCGGCGACCGCTACGTCAAGAACACCGACGAGCACGAGGTCCTGGAGATCATCGTCTCCGGCACGAGCGAGAGCCGCCTTTCCGCCGACGAGGCCTTGAAACGCGCCGCCTGAGGGCGAGGCGTTCGCGCTGGTGACCGACCACCCAAGCTGCTAGTTGGCCGCGGCTGCTGGCTCCTGCGGGCTATCCCCGTTCGACGCTGCCTGCTTGTCGGCACTGACGCGCCAGATGGTGCCGCCTCCGTCCTCGCTGACGAGAAGCGACCCGTCCTTCGCCACCTCCACGTCTACCGGGCGACCCCACACCGACTGATCGTCGAGGACGAAACCGGTCATGAAATCCTGGTAGGCGCCGGT
>CAYTTC010000009.1:0-68053 GCA_964440525.1 uncultured Propylenella sp.
CGCCGAAAAGATCGAGTACGATCGCGCCTCGACGGGAGACATCCTTGATCGCGTCTGCGATCAACTGAACGGGCTTAACGGTCGGATGCAGTGCCAACTCGTCCATCCGCCCAGCCCGCAGCGTATTCACCCCCTTGTATTGCCAGACATTGGTGCGGTAGCGGCCGTGCTGGCCGAGCTCGAAGCTGTTGATATGCGGAGCGGTCCCCTTCTTGAAGGTGAAGATCAGCTCGTGACGGGATCGATAGAACGTTCCCATCCCGCCGTTGTCCTTCACCCAAACGATCAGGTTCTTCAGCTCGGCGTAAGGCCCCTGCCCTGCTGCCAACACCTCTTCCATGTGACGCCAGTCCATGCAGACGAAGTGAATTGATCCATCGGCGCTGAATGCAGCGAGGTTCCGAAAGGCTGAGAAGAGAAACGCGGTGAACTCCGACGGGGTCATCTCGCCAGAGGCCATGGCGAACTCGCGGTGCCTGACCGAGCCAAGACCACCAACATGGCCGTCAATCGGAACGTTATAGGGCGGATCGGTGAAGACCATCTCGGCGGTTTCGCCGTTCATCAGTGCTGCGACGGTATGCTGGTCGAGCGCATCGCCGCAGATCAGCCGGTGCGGACCGAGGTGCCAGATGTCGCCCGGTCGGCAGAGCGACGGGCCAGTATCAGCAGAGAGAATATCCTCTGCCGGATCGCCCGGCTCCTCCGGATTCAGCCCCTTCGATCAGGTTGTCGATCTCGGGGATGGAGAACCCGGTCAGGCCGATGTCGAAGTCGATGTCGATCGCAAGCAGCGACTGCAGCTCCTTGGCCAGCAACTCCTCGTCCCAGCCGGCGTTCAACCCGAGCTTGTTGTCGGCAATGACGTAGGCCCGCTTCTCCTCGGCCGACATCGTTTCGATTCGCACGCAGGGAACCTCTGCAATCTCGAGAACCGTGGCCGCGGCGACTCTGCCATGACCCGCAAGGATCATGTTCTCGCCGTCGATCAGGACCGGGTTGGTGAAGCCAAAGCGACGGATGCTGTCCGCGATCTGCCGAACCTGTTTCCGCGAATGGGTGCGAGCATTTCCCGGCCAAGAACGAAGCGTGCTTACTGGATGCATTTCAATGTTCATGTTCGCCATGATCCCCGCCTCCTTTCGCGGGCTACAATACGCATCCGTAAGGTACAGAAAACGCTCGCTCTGTGCAATGGCGGTGCTATGATCCCGTCAGATCAAGAGAACGTGACGACGTTCCAGGGGAGAGATGGATGAGCTTGGGAAGGAGGCTGGCGCAATTGCGCCGGAAGAGCGGAGAGTCGCTTCAGACGGTTGCCGACGCAGTCGGCGTTTCGAAGGCACACATATGGGAACTGGAGAAGGCCAGAACGGAGAACCCTTCAATGGACCTCGTCACCCGATTGGCTGACCACTTCAAGGTCACAGTCGCCTTTCTCGTCGGCGAAGACATTGAATCAAAGGATGCCGATCGCGACCTTCAGCGGATGTTCCGCCAGGCCAAAAAGCTGGACGATCGCGAGCGCGCCATTCTCGATTCAATGATGCGAACCCTTCTGGAGAATCGGGCGCGGCCGTGACCTCGATTGCTCTGAACCGTATGGAGATCGAGGAGGTCGGGGCGAACCCGAAGCGCCTGGCGGAGGAGATTCACCGGCAACTGGGTCCGTGGCCGGGCCGTGTGCCTGTCCACAAGATCGCTCGCGCGCTTGATATCGTAGAAATCCGAGAAGAGTTTTTAGACAACTGCGAGGCCGCGCTGATCGTCCTGCCGGAGCGCAGCTACGGCTCGATCCTGCTCAATCTCAATTCGAGTCCGCAGCGGCGTCGCTACAGCGTCGGACACGAACTCTTGCATTTCCTGAACCCTTGGCACGAATCCTCGTCGCCAAGGGGCTTCCAATGCAGCCGCCAGGACATGATGGAGACCAAGGCATGTGCTAACGACCTTCATCGCCGTCAGGAGGCCGAAGCGAATGAGTTTGCAATCGAGCTGCTGGCACCCTCTGCCCGAATTCGGCCCTACATCGAAACGCCGGCGGATCTTAAGCAAGCCCTGGCAATTGCCCGGGATCTCGATATCAGCCGCGAAGCCGCCGCTCGCCGCTACGTCGCTCTCCACGACGAACGGCTGGCAGTGGTCTTCGTCAGCAACGGACAGCTGAGATACGCAGAGTCAGGAGCCGAGTTTCCACACCTCTCCATCGCCAAGGGTCAGCCAGTTCCCTTCCTACCGACACGCATTGGCGCTGGCACGTTGTCAGAGATGGAAGAGGTCGACGGAGTTGACTGGCTCCAAAGACCAGATGGCGCCTGCGTGTCAGCCCAGATTTTTCGGCAGCGCGACGGTTACGCAACCGTGCTTCTCAAGGCTGAGCTGGATGACGCGGACGACAGCGAGCTGGAGGACACCTATCAGCGCTTTACTAAAGCAGGACCTAGGCGGGACTTCTGACGGCGCCCTCTAAAAACCTGCTCACGAAGGCAGGGAGTTTCTTTTTCCCAGATCCGAGCTGCCCGCTTCCCTGATCGACTTCGGAAAATTCCCTGTTATCCGAGCAGGCAAATTGCCCCCAACGCACTGATCGGCCGCCTGTATTCAGGGCAGGCTTCGTCCGCGACGGCCGGCTTTCCGGCGATTTGCCTGTTCTTTCCCTGTTAACTGCGAACTCCGAACGGAGACAGGTTCGCGGCGGACTGTCTGCACCACCACCAAAATCAACGGGTTAGCGGCTGTTTGCGCTCATCCTCTTTTGTCGCTTCCGCGATTTGGCAGCGTTTTGGCAGCACGGATTTGCGTAAAAGGCCCACGGAGGCGCTTTGCCGATCGGGCGGTGCCGGAATGCCGGGTAAACGGCCCGGAACGACTCACAGAGCGCCTCAATGGCCGGACAGTATGTTCCGGCGGTCGGTCATCGGTCACACATAGCTGCGAACGGCCGGGATCCTCGCCGGGCGCTGTGTGCAATCGGTCGGTGTCAATCCGAAATTGCGAACGTTTGATCACGTCATCGACCGGCGTATCATCGGGGCAAAAAGGGGGACACGATGGTTCGCACTTTTCCGTCCGTAGCCGCTATGGCCCTTATGATCGGTCAGAGCGGGGCTCAACAGTACCCGCTGGCGATCACGACTGGAAATATGCTCCAGCAGGAGTGTTTGGACGCTCAGCGTGTAATTCGCGCCGGCTCTTCTGCGCCCGAATGGCCTTTTGATGTCAACATGAATTCGGCCTCATGCGTTTCCTTTCTTATCGCCATTTATCAACTCAGCGGTAGATTGGCGCAAGCGGGCACCATCACGCCGGTCTGCGACTGGGGAATTCGGACGGATCAGCTTGTAGACGTGTTCCTGAATTTTTCCAACGCACATCCGGAGATGCGATCGCTACTAGCCGCCGACTTGGTGCTGGCAGCAATCGTTGAAACCTTTCGTTGTCCGGTGACCGACTGGCCGAAGCCAGATTAGGCCGACGAGCGTCGTCACAGTCCGCTGTATGATAAGGTCAAAAGCGAAAGGCATTGGTGAATACAGTCAGCAATGAGCGAGGCCCAGGCTAAATCGCAGATCGAGGCTTATTTCAGTGGTGAATGGTCCAGACTGACCAGGCAGCCAACAGCGGCACTCTACCATTACACCCGCAACTCCGAGGTGATCCTCGACATCATCCGATCGGGTCGGCTGAGAGCATACTGCGTGGACTACATGAATGACTATACCGAGCTCCGCTACGCCGCATCTATCATGCGCGCGCATCTCGATCGAGCATATGCCCGCGAACCCACCAATGAGGTCGCTTCCGCCTTCAAAGCAGCCCAGGAACTAATGCGGGGGCCGATCATCACGAGGAACGTGTTTGTGCTGTCCTACACCACGGATGCGGATGATGTGGGAATGTGGCGCTTGTATTCAGATCGAGGAAAGGGCGCTAGCTTCGCCTGTCCGATGGCGGGGCTTGTGGAGTTCACGGTGAAGCACCGGGGGATCATTGCGAGCGTTGTCTATGATCCTGAAGCCCTCGACGCATTCTGCGCTCGCGCTCTTTTTCGATTTCGCGAGATATGCATTGAGGCGGCCAAGACAGGACAAGGATCCGACCCGAACGTTCTAGCCGGCCATTTCCTCGATACCGCCAGATGGTTCGCGCCGGTCTTCAAGCCCAGGGTATATGCTGACGAGAATGAATGGCGGATCGTATTCCTGCGCACCGATGGTCACCTTCGGGACGAACGACAGCGACACTATATCGAAATTGTCGACCCGCCGATCGACGCGGTTTGTTTGGGGCCGGCATGCGAGATTTCCAACGGTGAATTTCAGCAAGGACTACTAGCCTCAGGATTCAGAAAGGGCCACTTTCGATCGAACCTCGATTTGACTGATGTAGCACGGCCAGTCCGCGAGCAGAGCTAAAAATCCACAGCAACAACACAGGGCCGGCACTGAACGAGCCCGACGCGGTCGGCCCGCGGGACTACGGCGGAACAGTCCGCGCCGCCGCCTCGAGCCGCTAACGCGGCCGGAAGAAAAAGCGCCCGGAGCAAATGCCTAGTCAGTGGACCTCGGCTCACCCCGGGCGCAACGACCACGAAGCAGCAGATGGTGCTGCCTCTGGCGCTCAACGGCTGCCGAAGCTCAGCCGGAGTCAAATCAATGCGCCGTCACGCTGGATGCAGACGCCATCGCCCCACGGCGACCGCTTCGCGGTCGCCTCGCCCTGCTCAATGATGTAGCTCGAAAGCAAGGTGTGAGACCACGACAGCAGCAAAGCGCCGCCCCGCTCCAAATTTTCCACCGCCCGTTTCAGATGCCTCAGTTGCTCGAATTCGGCCGGATGCGCCTTGTCGCCCAATCGATCCGGAATTGCTCGACCTCCTGCGGCGTCATCTTTGAGAGGAATGGACTGCCGCGTAAGACCGCAGTCAGGATGGTCTTGTCATTCGACGCAATCGCTTGGACGACGGCTTTGCGCCGTTCCTCGCGCGGCATCGCCGCACTCGTTGTAGCTGTGCTGTCTCCACCCCTCCTCCGCGTCATCTTGACAGCAGAGGGCGTGATCGCCGGAATCTCGGCACTTCCCGCTTTTTCAAACGCCAGTTCCCGGTATGATCGGCCGGGCTTCGAGAGGGGAAATCTGAGATGAATGCGTGTTCGAGTTTCGGGCGCTCGCTTAAGGTGATGCTGGCGAGCGTCGCCATCGCCGGCTTCATTGCCGTTCCGGCTACAGCCGCAAACCTCGTCATTTCCAATTGGGACGGCTACATGGCGCCCGACGCCGTGGAGGCCTTCAAGGCGGCGAGCGGCGTCGATGCCGAGGTCGTCGTCCATGCCACCAACGAAGAGATCATGGGCAAGCTCGTCGCTTCCGGCGGCAAGGGCTATGACGTGGTCTTCGTCTCCTCCCCCTTTGCCGAAGTCCTGAACAATCTCGGCCTGATCGAGCCGATCGATCATTCCAAGGTGCCGAACCTCGCGAACCTCTACCCCGAGGCCAACGCGCTCGAGCACGATCCGGGCAACACGTTTTCGGTGCCCTACACCTGGGGCACGACCGGCCTCTGCTACCGCTCGGACCTGGTGAAGGTCGAGCCGACTTCATGGAACGATCTTCTGAGCCCGCCCGACGACCTGAAGGGCAAGGTCACGATGCTCGCGACCGACCGCTGGCTGCTCTCGGCCGGGCTCCTCGCCAAGGGCTATTCGGTCAACGAGACCGACCCGGCAAAGCTCGCCGAGGCGAAGGACGCGCTGATCGCCGCCAAGAAGACCATGCTCGCCTATGACGACACGACCTTCTACGCCAAGCTCGTCTCCGGCGAGGCGCTGCTCGTGCATGCCTGGGACGGCTGGTGCAACTACGGCATCGCCGAAAATCCGGCGATCAAGTTCGTGATCCCGAAGGAGGGCTCCGACCTCTGGGTCGACACCATGGTCGTGATGAAGGCGTCGGAGAACAAGGACGCGGCTTTTCAGTTCATCAACTTCGTGCTCGATGCCAAGAACCATTCCTGGGCGGCGCAGAACATCGACTACAAGGTCCCGAACAAGCCGGCGATGGAGAGCCTTCCGGCGGAGTTCCTCGACCAGTTCCCGAACGTCGCGATGCCGGTCGCCGACCTCGTCAAGCTCGAGCAGCTGCGCGACGTCGGCGAGGCCCAGCGCGATTATTCGAAGGCAGTGAGCGAGATCAAGGCCGCGCAATAGGCCGAGCCGCTCCCGTTCATGGTCTGCGGAAGGGCGCCTCACCCGGCTCCGCCTGGCGTCGTCGCCCGGTTCCTCCCCCGCGTTGCGGGGGAGGGGGACCGCGGAACGCGGTGGAGGGGGCGAATGCCGGTCGCCGCGTTTATGTCCGCCCCCTCCACCATGCTGCGCATGGTCCCCCTCCCCCATCGCGCCGCGATGGAGGAGGAGCCGCGGCGGCGGCACCGCCGAGATCAACCGACTGGCGTGACTGAACTCGGCCGATGCCCTCGACAGTCATGAGGACTGCGCTTTCACCCAGCGCCCGCTCGAATCTTCTGATGGCGCCGGCGCTGGCCTGGCTGACGGCGCTTATGGTCATCCCGTGCGGGCTCGTGCTGGCGATCGCTTTCTTCCGGCGCGGCATCTACGGCGGCGTCGACTACACCTTCACCTTCGAAAATTTCGCGCTCGTCTTCGATCCCCTCTATGCCGGCATTTTTCTCCACTCGGCGAAGATCGCCGCGACCGCGACCCTCGTGGCGCTCTTGATTGGCTATCCCGCGGCTTACGCCATCGCCGCGGCGCCGCGCCGGATGCAGCCGCTCTTCCTCTTCTTCGCGGTGCTCCCCTTCTGGTCCAACTATCTCATTCGCACCTATGCCTGGATCGTGCTCTTGAACCGCGAAGGCCTGATCACGCAGCTCCTCCGCTGGTTCGGCTACGAGGGCGAGCCGCCGTCGCTCCTCTATACGGAGGGCGCGGTCATCGTCGGGCTCGTCTACAACTACCTGCCCTTCGTCATCCTCGCCTGCTTCGCCTCGCTCTCCCGCCTCAATCCCGAGCTGAACGAGGCTTCGCGCGATCTCGGCGGCTCGGCCTTCACGACTTTTCGCCGCGTGACCCTGCCGCTGACGGTGCCCGGCATCGCCGCCGGTGCGGTGTTTGTCTTCGTGCTCTCGATCGGAAACTTCCTGACGCCCGCCCTCCTCGGCGGAGGGCGTTTTCAGATGATCGGCAATCTCGTCTACGACCAGTTCCTGACCGCGAACGATTGGCCCTTTGGTGCAGCGCTCTCGATGGTCCTGATTGCCCTGATGATCGGATTGCTCACCCTCCAGGCGCGGGTCGCCGACCGCTTGTCGGGAGACGCCGCGGTGCCGCGCGGAGGCGACGATGGCTGAGCGGCCGCAGATCTCCAAAAGGGCGGGCTCCGGACGGGCGCTCAAGCTGGTGCTCGTCCTGGTCTTCGCCTTTCTCTACGTGCCGATCGCTGTCCTCGTAGCGCTCTCCTTCAACGAGGGTGGCCTGCCGACCGTGTGGTCGGGGTTTTCGACCAAATGGTATGTCTCGCTCGCCTCAAACGCCGAAATCCTTTCCGCCGCGCTGAACACCCTCATCGTGGCGCTGGTCTCCACGGCCATCGCCACCCTGCTCGGAACGCTGCTGGCGATCGGCGTCGAGACGCGCCGACAAAAGAGCCGCGGCCTCGAGGCGCTGATCTTCGCGCCGATGATCATTCCCGACATCGTGCTCGCGATCGCGCTCCTCTCCTTCTTCTCGATGCTCGACGTCACCATGGGCCTGCAAACCATCATTTTGGCCCATGTGATCTTCAACCTCGCTTTCGTCTGCCTGGTCGTGCGTGCCCGGCTGAAATCCTTCGACTGGTCGATCGTCGAAGCGTCGACCGATCTCGGCGCGTCGGGCCTGACGACGTTTCGGCGGGTGACGCTGCCGGTGATTTTTCCGGCGGTCGTCGCAGGCGCCCTCCTCGCCTTCACGCTCTCGGTCGACGAATTCATCATCGCCTACTTCACTGCCGGCGCGGGGCGCGCCTCGACAACGCTGCCGATGCAAATCTACGCGATGATCCGCTTCGGCATCACCCCGGAGATCAACGCCCTCGCCACCATCGTGATGGCGGTCAGCGTCACCGCGCTCGCGCTTTCGCAGCGCCTGAACCGCGGCACGATCACGCCGTGAGCGCACCGCGCACCCTCCTCGCCATCGACGCAGTGACGAAGCGTTTTGGCCGCGCGACCGCCGTCGACGGCGTCTCGCTCGATATCCGCGAGAACGAGTTCTTCGCGCTCCTCGGCCCTTCCGGCTGCGGCAAGACCACGCTACTGCGCCTGCTCGCCGGATTCGAGACGCCGGATGCGGGCCGCATTCTTCTCGACAATGTCGACATAGCCCCGGTGCCGCCGAACCGGCGACCGCTCAACCTGATGTTCCAGTCCTACGCGCTCTTTCCGCACATGAGCGTGCGCGGGAACGTCGCCTACGGCCTGGAGATGGAGCGGCTCGCCCGGCCGGAAATTTCCGCGCGCGTCGATGCGATCCTGCAGACGACGCATCTGAGCGAACTCGCGGAGCGTCGCCCCGAGCAACTCTCGGGCGGTCAAAAGCAGCGAGTGGCGCTCGCCCGCGCTTTGGTGAAGCGCCCTCGCCTCCTGTTGCTCGACGAGCCGCTGGCGGCGCTCGACAAAAAGCTCCGCGGCGCCATGCAGCTCGAACTGAAGCGCCTGCAGAACGAGGTCGGCATCACCTTCGTGGTGGTGACCCACGACCAGGAGGAGGCGCTGGTCATGGCCGACCGCATGGCCGTGCTGAAGGACGGAAAGCTCCTTCAATGCGATACGCCGCACGAAATCTACGAGCGCCCTGCCGATCGTTTCGTGGCGGATTTCATCGGCGTGATGAATTTCATCGAAGGCCATCTGTCGGCGCAAGGCGTGGAAGTCTCAGGCGGTCGCCGTATCTTCGGGACGCCGCCGGCCGGGGCGACGCCGGGGGCGGGGGCGGCCGCCGCCGTGCGCCCCGAACGCATCCGCCTTTTTCCGCCTACCGATCTCGCCAATCGATTCTCCGGCAGGGTCGAGGCCGTCGTCTATCACGGGCTCGACCTGCAACTCAGCATCCTGACGGGGCTTTCCGATCGGGCCTTTCTCGTGCGACTGACGGCGGAAGACGCCGACCGGCGGAAAGTGACGGCGGGCGAGATCGTCGAGATCGGCTGGGCACCGGCCGATACGCGCATCTTCGTCGATTGATTTTTCGAACCAGGAACCAGAGACCATGGCCGGAAAGACCATCGCCTTCTTCCCCGAGGCCGCCTATGGCCCGGCGCTGAATTCCGTCGGCATCGCACAGGCCGTCGAGGCCCTCGGCCATAAGGCGGTGTTTCTCTCCGATCCGGGTTTTGTGGCGGTCTATGAGGGCTACGGGCTCGAGGCGCACCCGGTGAACCTTTCCGCGCCCATGCCGCCCGAGCAGATGGCGAAATTCTGGGAGGATTTCATCAACGGCCACATCCCGAATTTTCGCAAATCGCCCTACGACCAGATCGACAACTACGTGAAGGACTGCTGGACCGCGATCGTCGACACCGCAAAGTGGGCGCAGAAGGATCTTCCTGGCGTGCTCGCGCGGGTGAATCCGGACATGGTCTGCGTCGACAATGTCATCCTCTTCCCGGCCATCAAGCAGTACGGAAAACCCTGGGTGCGCATCATCTCGTGCTCGGAAAACGAGATCGAGGATTCTGATATCCCGCCGCATCTTTCCGGCTGCGGAGAGAGCGACAAGGCCTGCCACGCCGCATATAGCGACCGCTTCAACGAGGTCATCGGCCCGATCCACGCGGACTTCAATTCATTCCTCTCCGAGAACGGCGAGGCCCCCTACCCGCTCGGCCAGTTTTTCGAAGCATCGCCCTACATGAACCTCCTCCTCTATCCCGAGGCGGTAAAATTCAAGCGCCGCCATGGCCTCGACCCGGCGCGCTTCCAGTATCTCGAAGGCTGCGTGCGAACGGAAAAACCCTACGAGGTTCCACGCTTCGCCGCGAACGCCGGCGGGCCGCTGATCTACGTTTCCTTCGGCAGCCTTGGCGCCGGCGATGTCGATCTCTTGAAGCGCATCATCGCGGCGCTCGGCAAGACGCGCTATCGCGCTCTGGTCAATGTCGGCGGCTACAAGGCCCAGTATGCCGACGTGCCGCCAAACGTTATCATCGAGTGCTGGTTTCCGCAGCCGTCGGTCATTCCGCAGGTCGATGCGGTCATCCACCACGGCGGCAACAATTCGTTCACCGAGTGCCTCTATTTCGGAAAGCCGGCGATCATCATGCCCTACGTCTGGGACGGCCACGACAACGCGACGCGCGTCGCGGAAACCGGGCACGGCTTCAAGATGCCGCGCTACGACTGGACCGAGAAAGAGCTTGTCGACAGGATCGAGGCTTGCCTCAGCGACCCGGCGATGAAGAAGAAGCTGGCGGCGACCTCCGCCCACATGCGCGCGGCGAGCGGTCCGGCCAAGGCGGCGGGAGTACTCGACACCATCCTTCGCGACGGCCGCTACCATGGCTGACGCAACCGTGACGACGCCCGCCTGGAAGAACCCGCTGGCCATCAGCGACCTCGTCGACTGGGGCGTCATCCCGACGATGATCGAGGGAGAGTCGCGCACATCCGGAAAAGTCCTGCACAAGGGACCGGAGGGCCGCTCGGAGTGCGGCCTTTGGATCTGCACGCCGGGCAAATGGGCGTGCCACGTCACCCGCGACGAGTTCTGCCATTTCCTCGAAGGGCGCTGCACCTATGTGCATGAATCCGGCGAGGCGATCGAGATCGAGCCGGGCACGGCGGCCTTCTTCCCCGAAAACTGGCGGGGCGTCTGCACGGTCCACGAGACGATCAAGAAGGTCTACATGATCCGCTAAAGCCATGAATCAGAATGTGAGTCTATCTATTTGTTTTGGCATGATCTTTTCCGAAAAGCGGTTCCCGCTTTTCGGAATCATTCTCTAGGCGGACCGGAGCGCGCATGGATTTTTCTCCCGACCGCCCGAGCCTCTTCGTCAATCCCGATTTCCGTCCCATGACCGGCGAGCCGCGCGCGGTTGTCGATCCCGCGACACTGGAAGGCGTCGGGTTCATCACTACCGCAACCGATGCCGAGATCGACGCGGTCCTCGCCACGGCGACCGCAGCTCAGGCAGGCTGGAAGCGTCTCGACGCAAAAACTCGGGCGAAGCATCTCCATGCCGTCGCCAGCGCCATCGAGGCGGCGAACCTCGAGTGGTGCGCCGAGTTGATGGTGCGAGAAATGGGAAAACCCTATCCCGAGGCGATTGGCGAGATCGCCAACTGCGCAGGCGTTTTTCGCTACTACGCCGAGATGGCACGCGACGAGGCAGGAAAAATCGCCGGGACCACCCAGACGGGTTCGTTCCAGTACGCGCGCTACGAGCCCTACGGCGTCAGCGTCCACATCCTTCCCTACAATTTCCCGATCCTGCTCATGTGCTGGACGGTGGCGGCCTCGCTCGCCGCCGGCAATGCCTGCGTCGTGAAGCCGGCCGAGGCGACGACGCTTTCGACGCTCGAATACATGAAGGTTTTCCGTTCGCTGCCGCCCGGCCTCGTCTCCTGTCTCCCGGGCGGAGCTTCTGTCGGCAAGGCGCTGATCGCCTCGGATCGGACGCATGCGGTCGCCTTCACCGGTTCGGTCGCCGCCGGCCGGGCGGTCGCGGTCGCCTGCGCGGAACGGATGAAGCCCTGCGTCATCGAGGCGGGCGGCAGCGACCCGATGATCGTCACCGCGCACGCTCCGCTGGAGGTGGCCGCCGCCGGCGCGGTGACCGCGGCTTTTCACCTTACCGGCCAGGTCTGCACCTCGTCCGAGCGCTTCTTCGTTGTCGACGAGGTCCACGACGCCTTCGTCGAGCGCTTCGCTGAGCGCACGCGAAAACTTCGCATTGGCAACGGACTCGACGAGAGCGAGATCGGCCCGCTCGTCAGTGAGGCGGCGCGCGGAAAAGTCATGCGCCTCGTCGACGACGCGCTGGCACGCGGCGCAACCGCCGTCACCGGGGCGCGCGTGCCGCCGAACCACAATGTCGGCTGGTTCTACGAGCCGACGATCCTCACCGGCGTTACGCCCGACATGGCGATCTGCCGCGAGGAATGTTTTGGCCCCGTCGCCGCGATCTGCCGCGTGAAAGACTTCGACGAGGCGATTCGCCTTGCAAACGACAGCCCCTTCGGGCTCGGCGCCTCGGTCTTCACGACCGATCTCGAGGAGGCGATGGAAGCCGCGGAGCGGCTGGAAGCCGGCATGGTCTGGGTCAACAACCCGCTGATCGACAACGACGCGCTGCCGTTCGGCGGCTGGAAGGCGTCCGGCCTCGGCCGCGAGCTCGGCCGCCAGGGTCTCGACGCGTTCCGCCGCTCCAAGATGGTCGTCATCAACCACAAGCCGTCGATCCAGGGTTGGTGGTATCCCTATCCGGACTCGTGGTTCCGCAAGAGCGGCGGCCGCAAGCATGTGTGAGCGGCGGCGGTGAAGATCGCCATCCTCGGCGGCGCCGGTCTGATGGGCGCGGGAACCGTGCGCGATCTCATTTCCGATCGCGCCATCGTCCCGATCTCCGCGATCCGCATCGCCGATGTCTCGCGACCGCGCATCGACGCGCTGATCGGCGAGCTGGCCGACGGACGGCTCGAAGCTTTCGACCTTGACGTCACCGACCCGAAACGTCTGGCAGCCGCGGTCAGCGGCGTCGACATCGTCATCAACGCAGTGCCCACGCTCCTCGGACACCAGATGGCGATCTTCGAAGCCTGCCTCGCCGCAGGCGTCGCCTACACCGACCTTGGCGGCCTCGGCACCTACACTGTCCGGCAGAAGGCGATGCAGGAGCGGTTTCACTCCGCCGGCGTCGCCGCCGTGATCGGCACCGGCGCCGATCCCGGCATGTCGAACGTGATCTGCCGGGCGGTTGCCGACGAGCTCGATACGATCGACCGCATCAACCTCTACTGGGCGGCAGAGTTTTTGGGCCCGGAAAACCCGGTGCTGGTGCCGCCCTATTCGATCTCCACGGTGCTTGCCGAATATGCCCGGCCGAGCATGCAGTTCCTCGACGGGCGCCATCACGAATGCGCACCGATGAGCGGCCGCGAGGTAATCGAACTGCCGGAGCCATGGGGCCGGTGCGAGTTCATGTACTCGCCGCACTCCGAGCAGCTCACCGTGCCGCTCGCCGACGGCATCCGCCAAAAAGGCATCCGCGAGTTCACCTGGAAGCTCCATCTCCCGCACCGCGAGCACGAAGCCTGGGTCGGCCTGGTAAAGGCCGGGTTCGGCGATTTTGACGACCCGGTGACACTCGGGGGCGCGAGCGTGAAGCCGCTCGATGTGCTTGCGGCGGTCATCACCCGCAACATCGAGCGCAATCGCAGTCGCATGCCCGAGCAGGCGAGTCATGAGATTCACTTCGCCATCGGCCGAGGAACGCTTGCCGGTCGGCCAGCCACGGCGCGCTGCGAGGTGGTGATCGCGCCAGACCCCATGTACGCCGCCTATGTCGACGCCGGAACGTCGATGAACGCCTCGATCGCTGCGCAACTCATGCTCGCCGGCGCCGCCAAGCCGGGCGTATGGGCGCCCGAGGAGATTTTCGACGTGAGCGCCTATTTCGCCGAGATGCGGAAACGAAATTTCAAGGTGTCGCTCAGCGTCGCGGAAGATTAGGCCCGCCCGCAGCGCGGCACGATACCCCGTGGCTCTGCACGTCGAATGTCGGCGGAACTCTCGGCACGACCGGGATGGATAGATGGGCACCTTGAGATTGAGCGGCGACCGCGTCTAGTGTGCCGTGGTTTTCTCTGGGAGCGCCCGAGGCAACACTCGCTTGCGGCCAATCGAGCTTGATGGCCTTGCGAGTATCCGCAACGTGGGAGGCAGGAATGAGCCTTAATCTGAGTGCCGAGCAGGACACGCGTCCGGGCGCGATCGGCGGGCAGGAATTGGGGCGTAGCGGCGAGAATGGCCATGCCGGCGGCGCGGAGGCTGACCCTTTGGTGCAGCTTTCGTCGCTGCTTTGGCGCGCGCAGCTTCATTGTGTCATCGGCGGCGTGCGGCTCGGACTAAAAGCGACCAGAAGAATCGGTCGAAGCCAGGTGCAAATTCTCGACCGTTTGGCAGCGCCCGGGGATCCTAGTGCGCGGGGCGAAGAAGCATTGCGCACAGTTGTTGATGAAGTGAGGGGATGCTTGAGGCGAATTGCAGAAGACACTTCACACGAGGCCCGGCGGCTTGGTGAAGAACTAGGCAAACTCGACGCATCAGCGAGAACGTTGGCCGACCCGATTGGAGACTCGCCACAAGCCTATCATCGACGATGGAAGGTCAAGCCCTAGCGAGGCTCTCGGGTGTCCGAAAGCAATTCAGCACGATCGAATGGCGATCAAGTTGGGGACATCGTTTCCACACTGGGTCTTGACCAGGAAATCGCGCGCCTGCAGCGCGAGATTTTAGCATGGGTAGATACACGCAGCTCGGAGATGCATGATACCCTCCTCTGGCAATTCACCGGGCGGGCGAAATATTACAGGCCAGCCACTGTCTTTAGCTGCTTTCGGGCTGTTCACAATCGTGCGATCGGAGATGAAGAAATAAAGCTCGCTATGCTAGTCGAGCTTATTCACAATATGACATTGATAGTCGACGATATTCTAGATAAGTCGAGATATCGACGCGGAAAGCTGACCCTTCACTGCCGATTTGGCACCCTGCCGGCGCTGATGACCTCGGGATACATTGTTGCGGAGGCATATAGAATCGCCGGTCCGAACGCCGAGGCTATTGCGTTGATTTCGGAGCTCGTGGGCCGCCTCGGCATCGCGGAGTGTCTTCAATGGAGATTGCGCAACCAGCCTCTTGGAGTCGAGGATTGGCGGCAAATTGCGAAGGAAGACACCGGGTCGATGTTCGAGGTCTGCGCATGCCTTGGGAGCCGTGACGAGCGACTGAGGCGTTTCGGACAACTCCTCGGCATCTTGTACCATGGCTGCGACGACGTGGCGGACGTCAGGGGCGTTGAGGGGTTAGGGGGCGGCGGCGGCGACGACATTCGGGATGGAATTCTGACGCTTCCGGCCTCGATTGCGATCCGCGATCCTGCTGTTTCCGCTTTATTCAGCAACCCGACAGAGCGGGCTGGCGAGGAACTGGCGGCGGCCTTCAAAGCGGCGCTGCCGGAGGCCGAGCGTTGGCTGGACGAGATCGCTCGCGAGGCAAGACGTGAGGCGATCGAGAACGCGGACGATCCAAGGAATCTCATCACGCTGGTCAAGTACACTCGAGGCTTGTCCAGGCGCTGATGCGATCGCCCTCGAATGGGAGGGGCCTATTTGTCGGCGCCGAAAATGCCCACTTTGGACGAGGCCACGATAAACGCTGACTTGCAATGTTATGATCGCTGCAACTCCCTGTAACTTTGTCGGTGGGCGGCGAGCTCGGATAGGATAGAATGGGCAGCTCCTGCCTGGCGGGTGACAGGTAGTGCATTCAGAACAGGGACTCGGCGATATCGACGACTGGCTCCGCGCCCTGGGGCTCGGCCGCTATGCGCGCTTGTTTTCTGAGCATGAAATCGATGCGGAGGCATTGCGCGAACTGACAGATGCCGACCTTCGAGAGCTTTCTATTCCGCTCGGGCCCCGAAAGCGCATTCTGAAGGGCATCCGAGAACTCCTGGACGATTCTCGAACCCGCCTCGAAAGTAGCGACCAAAAGCGACTGGATGGCCATCCGGTAGCTGACACCAGCCTCGGTAAAGACGCCCAGCGACGCCATCTTACAATTGTCTTTGTCGATCTTGTCGGTTCGACGTCGCTAGCCCGTCGCCTGGATCCGGAGGATCTCGCCCATCTATTGCATACCTTTCATGAGGCTTGTGGTCGAGTTGTCGAACGCTTCGGCGGCTTCGTGGCCAAGCATCTTGGGGACGGGCTGATCGCGTATTTTGGTTGGCCCGAGGCGCACGAGAATGACGCTGAACGCGCCATCCTTGCCGGGCTGGGGCTGGTCGAGTCCGCGAGCGCAATCACCACCACGCTCACAGACCGCTTGCAGGTGCGTGTGGGAATTGCCAGCGGCGATGTTGTCGTCGGCGAAATGGCGGATACGGCGCATGCGCGGATTGATGAGGTCTTTGGGGAAACACCAAATCTAGCGGCTCGGCTGCAGGCCATTGCCGCACCCGACACGGTTCTGGTTTCAGCCGAGACTTTTCAGCTCGTTCAACACAAGTTCCTCTGTCTCGACCTTGGGCAGAGAGAGCTGAAGGGCTTCGGGGGGTTAACGTCCGTATACCAGGTCGTCGGTCCGCGAGCGCTTGCCTCCAACTTCGAGGCTCGCAGCGTTGGTGGCCTGACGCCCCTCATAAACAGGGCGGAAGAGGTAGAGCTGCTGAAAAGCCGATGGTACCAGGCGGCAGCCGGTCATGGGCAAGTCGTGCTGCTCGTCGGCGAGCCGGGGATCGGAAAGTCCCGACTTTGTGTCGAACTGCATTCCTCTTTGATCGACCAGAGCATCGTGAACCTCTCTTTTCAGTGCTCGGCGCTTCACACTGACAGTCCGCTCTATCCCGTCGCGCGGTGCATCGGCCAGATCGCGGCTTTGTCTGACGAGGATGCACCGGAGGATAAGCGACGAAAGCTGGAGAGCTTGTTCGGCGTGGTTGAAGGCAACCGCCCGGAGATCTCGCTGCTTGGAACGCATCTCGGCATCGACGTCGGACAAGGGCAGGACCAAAGCACGATGAGTCCGGAGCGCCAGCGTGTCGCAGTTTGTGAACTGCTCGCGGAGTTCATTTTCGGGCTAGCCAGGCGCAGTCCGGTGCAGCTCAAATTTGAAGATGTGCACTGGGTAGACCCGACAACCAGCGAATTCCTGGATGTCCTGATTAGCCGGATTCAGCAGAATCCGGTTCTGCTCATTCTGACATCCAGGCCGACACTTTCGATCCCCTGGCGTGTAAACCAGACGGTTCTCACGCTGAACGGGCTTACCCGGAGCCAGAGCGCACTCCTGGTCGAGGTGATCGTCAGTACGGCGGGACTATCCGATGAAGTGGTCACGAAGATTGCCGAACGCTCGGACGGGAACCCGCTCTACATCGAAGAATTGGCGGCAACAGTACTCGGCGCGCAGACCAGCCCGAGCGATACCGCCGCTCAGGCAGTCGCGAAAATACCTGCAACACTGCAAGATTCGTTGCTCGCGAGGATTGATCGAACATCGGCGCGGGCGAAGGAGCTGGTGCAGCTGTGCGCGGTGGTGGGCCGGAGGTTTTCGCACGAGCAGATCAAGGCAATCTACGGCGGCGATGAGCAGGAGCTGGATGATACGCTTGCCGAGCTTGTCGGCGAAGGGTTGCTGCAGACGATCGGCCGACCCCCACAGGCGGAATACTCCTTTCGACACGGCCTCATCCAGGACGCGGCGTACTCCATCATCCTCCTGGAAAAGCGGCGACGTCTACATGCGGCATGCGCGAAATCGCTCGAGGAGCATTTTCCGTCCTTGTGCCTGAGCGATCCAGGCACTCTTGGCCGGCATCACGAGGCCGCGGACAATAGGCAGGCCGCCGCGCCCTATTTTCTTGCAGCGGGGCAGCTTGCGATGGAACGCTCTGCGCTGCGGGAAGCGAACACCTACCTGCAGAAGGGCTTGTCCGTCCTGGCTGCCATCCCGGATTCGCATTGGAAGCAGCAGCAGGAGCTCAAATTCCGCACGCTGCTTGGGCGGGTTTGCATCTTCGCAGAGGGCTGGGCGCATCCCTCAGTGATGAATGAGTTTGGCAGGGCGCTCTATCTTTGCAAGGCGTTGGGATTGGACAATGAGCGTGTGCCACTCGAGTGGGCGATAGCAACGTACCACCTCCTGCGGGGAGAGATCCAGGAGGCCGTGCAAGGCGGCGAGCGCGTTCTCGCGCTCGCCGAGCAAGTGTCGGACAAGGATCTGCTCAGCGTCGCGCATTCCGCGCTGACGATCTACCGTTTCTACAACGGCGATTTCCTCGGCACGCTGAGCCATAAGGATCAAGCACTGCACTTTTACAGAACGCAGGCCAGCAAAGAGCTGCAGAAGGATTTCGGCACGGACCGGCGGCTGCAGGCCCTTCGAGGCGCTGCCCTAGCCCACTGGTGCCTCGGTGATCATCAGATCGCGATCGACCTGGACGAAGAGCAGCGCAGGCTCGCATTGAGCAATGGCCGCCCCTTCGAATACGCCTATGCGCTCACGATCAGCTGTATACTGCACGGCCTGCGCCGCGAGGCGGAGCTCACTCGCGCGTTTGCCGATGATGCGATTGGAATAGCATTGCATCAGGGCTTCAGCTTTCTGGAGGCGAACGCCAGAAATTTCCGAGCGCTTGCGGTAGCCATGCAGGAGCCGTCCGACGCCACGCTGCAGGAATGCGACGCGGCCATCGAGAGTTTTCAAGCGAGTGGCAATCGCATGGGCGTTTCTTCCATGTTCGCGATCATGGGAGAGATTTGCGGACGGATCGGACAGATACCGCGGGGGCTCATGTATATCGAGCGAGCGCTTGACTACGTGCGCGAGTCCGGAGAGCGTTTCGCGGAGTCTGACGTCCATCGCGTCAAAGGAGAGCTGCTCAGGATGGCCGGCGAGAGCGCTGACGCCCGGCTCAGCTTCGAGCGCGCTCTGCTGGTTGCTCGCAGTCAAAGCGCCAGGACCTTGGCTCTGGCGGCCGCGATTCCGCTTGCACGGGCTCTCTGCGAAGAGGGGGAATTTGGGCCGGCTCGGGATTTGTTGCAGCCCTTGTATGACAGCTTGCGCCAATCGACACACATCGCCGGCCAATTACGCCAGGCGGATGCGATTTGCGCCAGCCTGCCGGCATGACATCATATCCCTGAACGGCTCTGGCGGGACGCTCAATCAGCGGGGAGCGTCAGCCGATCGTCAGGAAGGTCCAGCGTGATTGCGCGTCGAAGGAGAAACTAGCGATGCAAAAGGTCACCATCGTCGGAGCCGGCATAGCCGGAATGACGGCTGCGCTTCGTTTGGCGCAGCGGGGCTACAAGGTCACCCTGTTTGAGCGCGATGATTTCGTCGGCGGAAAATTCCGCGCCACCGAATGGGTCGGCGAAGAAACTAAACGGAGAGTGTACCACGAGCACAGCTACCACATGTTCCTGAACTGGTACCACAATTTCTGGGAGATCGCGAAGGATATCGGCGTAAAGGACCAGTTTGCGCCGCTCAACAAGGTCAAGTTCCTAAAGAGAGGCGAATTCCCATACATGAAGGAGCTTGTGGATTTCGGCGCACCATCGACCATTCTGACGAATCTGTTTTCTGGGGTGCTGCCGCTACCGCATATGTTTCTCTACATGTACTCTGTTCTCGATCTGCTGAGCACGCCGATGCTGGGCAATCGATTCCGTGACCTGATTTCGGTGAACGGCTTCGCGTCGACCAAACCCTATGCCACCGAGGCCAGCGTCAAGATGTATGACGAGTACCTGGCGAAGACATTTGCCATAGCAAGCTACCAGTCATCAGCGAAAACATTTCGAACGTTCTTGCAGTACGGAACCTATTGCCCGGAGCCACTTTACCTGGCTCTCAAAGGCGATTGCTACAACCACTTCTTGCGCCCATTTCTTGAGAAGCTGACTGGGAAGCTGGGGGTCGACGTGAAGCTTAATCACGAGGTCACGGCACTCGGGTTTGGCCCGGACGGCCTCGTTTCAGATCTGACATACAGGGTGCTCCCCAAGTATTTTAGCCCGAGCTTGAGCGAACTGACGGTCGAAGAAGCGCTCGGCCAAAAGCGGATCGACGAGAGGCCCAAGGAGTACACCTATCCAATAGAAGGGTCGCTCATCGTCGCAATCCCCCATGTCCCACTGCAGAAACTGATCAGCCCCACTCTCCTCAACAAGGACACGCAACTCGGCGAGAGCGCGAAGCTGCAGAGTGTGCCGATGGCGTCCATACATTTGCACTTGAATGAGAAGTTCACGGCGCGGATGAAGGCCATGGGCGTCGAACTGCCGAAGGAACCGGTGGTGCTGGTGAATTCGAAATACAAGCTCAGCTTCGTCGATAATTCTCGGCTTTGGCCGGACTACGGCGGCACCTATCTGAACGTCGTGGCATCGGATTCCCGGCCGCTGAACCGATTGAATGCGCCGGAGATTTTCACTTCGGACAAGCAGCCCGGCAAAAAGGCGCCTGAGCTGAAGCTCGAGGCTCCACAGACGACTTTGGACTACGCGCTGAACGAGCTTCAATCGTTCCTGTTTTTCGAGAACGATGAGATCGACATCGAGTTGCTGCAGATAGATCGGAACGTCGGCCGCGAGCTGTTCATAAACGAGGTGGGGAGCTGGCAGTGGCGCCCAACGACCGTCACGAAAGTGGAAAACCTCTTCCTGGCGGGAGACTTCTGCAAGAATTCGATTGATGTCGTCTGTCTCGAAGGAGCCGTGGTCAGCGGACTTGAGGCGGCCGAACATGTCCGGCGGCGGGGTGGGCTTGGTGTGCCGATCCACACGATCTTTCCAGAAAAGTATCCCACTCCGTTGTTTTGGCCCTTGAAGCTCGCGCTCGCGCCATACGCCGTCGGGGCGAAGCTGTGGACGATCTATGACACCGTCATGAAACGGTTGAACTAGCAGGAGGCGAAAGGCCCTGAGTCCGCGAATAAGGATCGCCGGTTCGCAGCATGTTGGGGGCGCTGTTCCCCACCATTGCCCACTGTCTCAAATCGAGACGCAAAAGGACCCTGTCGTGCGCGCTGCCTGGGACGCCAAGGTGCCGCTCGGCCGCAGGCCGAGACGCAAGATAAAGCGCCAGCGCCTCGTCCTAAATGACCGGCAGCCAGATGACCGGCAGCCAGATCGTCATCGATGGCGGCCGCATGGTCGGCCAACCTCGCTAAGGAAAGGTGGTTGCGGCGGCGCTTGGACAGATCAGTCGCGCCGCCAGCGCGCGTGGCGCGTCAGGTGGCGAGCCGGATTCCAGAGATCAGGAAGCCCCCCTCACTCCGCCAGCAGACCCAGTTTCTCTCCTGTGCCCTCGCGGAAGATTTCCGGCTGCTCGGGCCCATCGACGATGAGCTTCCCGACGAGGCCTCGCGCCGCCCGCGACAGCGCGTGGTCGACCAGGATGTATTCGCCCGGCACCTCGACCTTGAAATCGACCGCCGCGGCGCCTCCCGGCGGCACCGTGATCGTCTGCACATCGGTCAGCGGCTCGGCGGTGAGCGAGCCGAGATTATAGACCTTGTCGAAGATCTCGCCGATGACATGGAAGCTCGAGGTCTTGTTCGGGCCGCCCACGCCGAAATAGATGCGCACCGTCTCGCCCACTTTGGCATGGAGAGCGTTGTCACTGGTCAGCGCGTTCGCTGCTCCGTTGAAGACAAAATATTCCGGCTGTTCGTTCATCAGCTTGTCGTAGCTCTCGGTGAGCTCGCCCTGCGTGCCAAACGCCTCCTCGGTATAGATTTCGCCCTGCATAACGTAGAATTCGTGATCGACCGGCGTTAGGCCGCCCTCCGGCTCCACAAGGATGAGCCCATACATCCCGTTCGAGATGTGCTGTGCGACCATCGGCGTGGCGCAATGATAGACGTAAAGGCCGGCCTTCAGCGCCTTGAAGCGGAAGCCGTCCGACTGCTCGCCGGGATCGGCCATAGTGGCATGGCCTCCGCCATGCAGCCCGGTGACGGCGTGGAAGTCGACATTGTGCGGCATCCAGCTGTCTTCGTTGTTCTTCAACGTGACCTCGACCGTGTCGCCGACCCTCACGCGAACAAAAGGCCCCGGTACCTTGTTGTTGAAGGTCCAGTAGCGGTACGTGGTCCCGTCGGCGAGATTGCCGACCACTTCGACCGTCTCGAGATCGACTTGGACGGTCTCGGGGCCTCGCTCGCCGATCGGCGACGGGAGTTCCGTCGGGGCGCGGACAATGTTCGCCGCTGCCGCGTTCTCTTCCGCTGAGGCGCCGGTGGCCCCAACGAACGGCGCGACCCCCAATGCAGCGACTGCGGTTGCGTTGAAAAGCAATGCGCGGACTTTCATGGAAATATCCTTTCGACGCGGATCGTCGAGCCAAGCGAGCTGCAGATCAAGCCGCGCGGTATGCTATCAAGCCGCAAATTCAGATTAGCCGTCCATCTTTACTCGCCTCGGCAAGAGCTGACTATCGGCTTGATAAGAACTCCCAATCGCCCAAAGACGAGACAAAAAGCAGGCTGATTTTTATCTGGTACTGATTGACCATATCTTAGATGGGTCGGCCGGAACGATATTACAAGCACTATCTGATCCCCTGTATTCGCTTCGATCTGGTTTCCAAATCAGAAAGACAATTCGAAAAATAACACTCCGTATCTTCAAGTACATGCGCGTCGCTATTCCAGGCGGACGACCTCAACTGTGGCCAACAAATGCGCGAGGCAGCTCTGGAAATTGCGGGGGCTTGGTAGTTTGACCCGGCCAGGGTTGCGCCATCCGCCCGAGCGGTCGCGCGATTCCGATGTGGACAGGGGGAAGCCTACCGGCGCACATTTACCTCCGGAATGGTCCAAACAAATGGGAGACGAGCTATGCTGTTGCGATCGATGCGGCATTTTGCGTCCGCGGCCTTGCTATGTGTGGGGCTGACGGCCCCCGCCTTTGCCGAGACGCCCGCCGACACGCTGGTTGAGGCCTGGCAGATTGACGACATCATTTCGCTGGATCCGGCCGAGATTTTCGAGATTTCGACCGCGGAGATCGCCGGCAACACCTATGAGCGGCTGATCGGCTACGACCCCAACGACGTTTCGAACGTCTTCGGCGTCGTCGCCGAGTCCTGGACGGTGTCGGACGACAGCAAGACCATCACCTTCAAGATTCGCGAGGGGCGGAAATTCGCCTCCGGCAACCCGATCACAGCGGAGGACGTCGTGTTTTCGCTGCAGCGGCTGATCAAGCTGGACAAGACGCCGGCCTTCATCATCACGCAGTTCGGAGTGAACAAAGACAACGTCGACGCGATGATCCAGCAGACGGGGGACTACGAAGTCACGTTCACCATGGACAAGCCCTACGCCACGAGCTTCGTCCTCTACTGCCTGACCGCTACCGTCGCCTCCGTCGTCGACAAGAAGCTCGCCATGGAGCACGAGGCGAACGGCGATTTCGGCTACGAATGGCTGAAGACGAACTATGCCGGCTCTGGCCCCTTCACGATCCGCGAATGGCGCGCCAATGAATCGGTCGTGCTGGAGCGGAACGACAATTATTCCGGCACGGCAGCGCCGCTGGCTCGCGTCATCTACCGCCACATCCCGGAGACCGCGACACAGCGCCTGTTGCTTGAGAAAGGCGACATCGACGTCGCTCGTAATCTCGGACCGGAAGAGATCGCCGCGGTCTCACCCAATCCGGACATCAAGATCCAGTCGTCACCCAAAGGCACGATCTACTATTTCAGCCTCAACCAGAAGAACGAGACACTGGCCAAGCCGCAGGTGCGCCAGGCACTGAAATATCTGGTCGACTACTCCGCCATCGCCGACACGATCATGAAGAACCTCGGCGAGGTGCATCAGGCGTTCCTGCCGAAGGGGTTCCTCGGCGCGGTGAACGACAATCCGTTCACGCTCGACGTCGAGAAAGCGAAGGCTCTGCTCGCCGAAGCCGGTGTGCCGGATGGCTTCTCGGTGACCATGGACGTCCGCAACACACAGCCGATCACCGGCATCGCCGAGGCGGTCCAGCAGTCGTTGGCCCTGGCCGGCGTGCAGGTCGAGATCATCCCCGGCGACGGCAAGCAGACGCTGACCAAATACCGGGCTCGCCAGCACGACATCTATATCGGCGTCTGGGGGCCGGACTATCAGGACCCGCATACCAACGCCCAGACCTTCGCCTCCAACCCGGACAATTCGGATGAGGCCGCGTCAAAAACCCTGGCTTGGCGCAACGCCTGGGAGACGCCGGAGCTCGGTCTGCAGGTCGATGCGGCGATTCTCGAGCAGGACACGGCAAAGCGCGCCGCCCTCTATGAGGCGATGCAGAAGACGGTGATGGACACGAGCCCGTTCGTGACCATGTTCCAGCAGACCGAGGTTGCGGCGCTCCGCGCCAATGTGAAGGACTTCGTTCTCGGACCTTCCTTCGACAACAACCTCGTCACCGCGACCAGTAAGGAGTGAGCCTCGCCACCGCGCCGAGGAGTGAAACCTTTGGAGAAGAGCGCCGTCGCGCTCTTCTCCGCGTTGGCTGGGGGATCGCGCGCTTCCTACTAACGCTTGCGGTCACGCTACTCGGGCTTCTCGCCGTCACCTTCATCATCGGCCGCGTGGTGCCAATCGATCCGGTTCTCGCCATCGTCGGAGATCGAGCGCCGCAGCGTGTGTATCTCCGCGTGCGCGAGGAGATGGGCCTCGATCTCCCGCTCATCCAGCAGTTCTGGCTCTATTGCAGCAAGGTTTTCGCCGGCGATTTCGGGCGTTCGGTACTGACCACCAACCCGGTGCTGAGCGATATCGCCCGCTATTTCCCGGCGACCATTGAACTGGCGACGCTCGGCACGCTGATCGGCACCGTGCTCGGCATCCCGCTCGGCGTATTCGCGGCGGTCCGCTCCGGCACCCTCCTCGACCAGCTCGTGCGGATCGTCGGCCTGGTTGGTTATTCCGTGCCGATCTTCTGGCTCGGGCTGATGGCGCTCCTGCTCTTCTACGCCAAGCTCGATTGGGTGGCCGGGCCCGGCCGGCTCGACATCGCCTACGACTACATAGTCACGCCGGTGACCGGGATGCTGCTCGTCGACAGCCTGATGCAAGGCGAGTTCGCGGTCTTCGGGAACGCCTTCTCCCACATCATCCTGCCGGCGTCGCTGCTCGGCTATTTCTCGCTCGCCTATGTCAGCCGGATGACGCGCTCCTTCATGCTGAACGAGCTCAGCCAGGAATATATCGTCGCGGCGCGGGTGAAGGGCCTGTCGGAAGCACGCGTGATCTGGCGCCACGCGCTCCGCAACGCCGCCGTCCCGCTGGTGACGGTGATCGTGCTCTCCTATGCGACTCTGCTCGAGGGCTCGGTGCTTACCGAAACGGTGTTCGCCTGGCCGGGGCTCGGCTCCTATCTCACCAATTCGCTGCAGAATGCCGACATGAACGCCGTGCTCGGCGCGACGCTCACCATCGGCGTCACTTTCGTCGGCCTGAATGTCCTGTCGGACGTGCTCTACCGGCTGCTTGACCCGAGGACGCGCTGAGATGGCGCACGCCCCGACCGCCCCCGATCGACCCAGCTTGCGGGCATGGCTATTGGCGCCGGAACCCGGGTCGCGCCTGCAGGCACGCCTCGGCCGCTTCTACGTCAGCTGGCGAACTTTTCTCGGCAATCCTCTGGCGGTCATCGGGCTCGTCATCGTGGTGGCACTCGTACTCTGCGCGATTTTTGCCGGGCTTCTCGCAACGCATTCGCCCTACACGGGCGGCAACTTGCGCATCGAGCGGCTGCTTCCGCCCGGCCCGGAGTTCTGGCTTGGCACCGACGACCAAGCCCGCGACATCTATTCGCGTATCGTGCACGGATCGCGGCTGACGCTCGCCGTGGTGATCCTCGTGGCGATCATCGCGACTCCGATCGGCCTCGCGATCGGCACCATCGCGGGCTATGTCGGCGGCTGGGTCGACGTCGTCCTCATGCGGCTCACCGACATTTTTCTCGCCTTCCCGCGGCTTGTCCTCGCGCTCGCCTTCGTCGCGGCGCTGGGTCCGGGGATCGAGAACGCCATCATCGCTATCGCGATCACCGCCTGGCCGCCTTATGCGCGTATCGCGCGGGCCGAGACGCTGACCATCCGCAACAGCGAATTTATCCAGGCGGTGCGGCTGCAGGGCGGATCCTCGGCGCGCATCATCCTGAAACACGTCGTGCCGCTCTGCCTCTCCTCGGTGATCGTCCGCGTCACGCTCGATATGGCGGGCATCATCCTGACCGCCGCCGGTCTCGGTTTTCTCGGCCTCGGCGCCCAGCCCCCGCTCCCCGAATGGGGGGCGATGATCGCGGCTGGGCGGCGCTTCCTGATCGATCAATGGTGGGTCGCGGCCATGCCCGGCATCGCCATCTTCGTCGTCAGCCTCGGCTTCAACCTGCTCGGCGACGGGCTGCGCGACGTGCTCGACCCGAAGGCGTCCCGATGAGCGAGACGCCGCTCCTCGCGGTCGAGGATCTGCGCGTGCGCTTCCATCTTCGCCGCGGCACGATCGAGGCGGTGCGCGGAATATCCTTTTCGCTGGGGCGCGAGCGGCTTGGCATCGTCGGCGAATCCGGTTCGGGCAAGACGCAGACCGGCCGCGCCATCCTCGGGCTGACGCCGCCGCCCGGCGAGGTTTTCGCGAAGCGGCTGGAGTTCGACGGCACCGATCTCCTTACTGCCAGACCCTCCGACCTCCGGCGGTTGCGCGGGAGCCGCATGACCATGGTGATGCAGGATCCCAAATACTCGTTGAACCCGGTGATGCCGGTCGGAAGCCAGATCATCGAAGCCTACAGGGCGCACACCAAGGCGTCAAAAGCCGAGGCGCGGGAGAAGGCGCTCGACATGCTGAGGGCGGTGAGGCTGCACGATTCGTCGCGTGTCCTCTCGCTCTATCCGCATGAGCTTTCCGGCGGCATGGGCCAACGCGTCATGATCGCCATGATGCTGGTCACCGACCCCGATTTACTGATCGCCGACGAGCCGACATCGGCACTGGACGTGACCGTCGAGCTCGAAGTGCTGCGCATCCTCGACGACCTCGTCTCCGACCGCGGCATGGGCCTGATCTTCATCAGCCACGACCTGGAACTCGTCTCTTCGTTCTGCGACCGCGTGCTCGTGATGTACGCCGGCAAGGTGCTCGAAGAGGTGCGGGCGAGCGAGCTCTCCAAGGCCGAGCATCCCTACACCAAGGGCCTGATGCGCTGTCTACCGAAGCTCGAGGGCGACCTGCATCCGCTGCCGGTCCTTAACCGCGATCCCGCCTGGGCGCTCTGACGATGGCGGTGCCGATCCTCCAGGCCGAAGACATTGCCGTCGCCTTCGGCGTGGGACGGCTTCACATGACGGCCGTCAACGGCGTCTCGTTCGCGCTGCGGGAGGGGGAATCGCTCGGGCTGGTCGGCGAGTCTGGCGCGGGAAAATCGACCGTTCTCCGTGCCATCAGCGGTCTCGCGCGGCTCCGCGGCGGCCGCATCCTGCTCGAAGGCCGCGAGGTTCCTTCGCCGCGCGATCTCGCCTTCTACGCCACCGTCCAGATGGTCTTTCAGGATCCTTACGGATCGCTGCATCCCCGCCATACCGTCGACCAGATCCTCGCCGAGCCGCTGGCGATTCATCGAAAGCGCGATTCCGATGCGCTGATCGTCGACGCGCTGAAGGACGTTGGGCTCGGGCCGTCTTTTCGCTTCCGTTATCCGCATCAGCTCTCCGGCGGCCAGCGCCAGCGCGTCGCCATCGCGCGGGCGCTCATTCTTCGGCCGAAAATCATCCTCCTCGACGAGCCAACCTCGGCGCTCGACGCATCGGTGCAAGCGGAAATCCTCAACCTCCTCGAGGCGCTGCGGGAAGAGCACCGGCTTTCCTACATCCTGGTCAGTCATGACCTCGCGGTGGTCGCGCATCTCTGCGAGCGGCTCTTGGTCATGCAGCACGGGGCGGTGATCGAAGAGATGACCGCGGAGGAGCTTCGCGCCGGCGCGGTCGCCAACCCTCACACGGCCGCTATGCTTGCCGCGAGCCGCGGCTTTGAGCGGCGGGCGCAGCCGGCCTGAGTCCATCTCAGTTGTCGTCATGCCCGTCCCCCGGTTAAACCGGGGGATGACCCGGGCATCCATTCCCCAGCGGCCGCGATGCAATCAACGTTCTGGAATGGATTGCCGGATCAAGTCCGGCAATGACGACAAAGGACGGTGCTTACCCAGAACGTTGAAGATCAGCCTCCCCAGGTCCTTTCCAGAACGCTGAGCCAGTTCTCGCTGCAAAGTTTTCCGAGCGTCTTGTCGTCGTAGCCCGCCGCGCGGTAGGCGTCCAAAAGGCGCGGGAGGCCTTCAACCGTGCCCAGCGCCTCGGGAACGACTGCACCGTCGAAATCCGATCCGAAGCCTACGCCTTCGACGCCCAAATGCTCGATCAGGTAATCGGTGTGCCGCACCATATCCTCCAGCGGCGTATCCGCCAGCATGCGGCCGTCGGAGCGCAGGAAGCAGGTGGCGAAATTCAGCCCAACGAGCCCGCGGCTTTCGCGGATCGCAGCGAGCTGCCGGTCGGTCAGGTTGCGCGAGTGCGGGCAGATCGCGTGGACGTTCGAATGGGTGGCGATGAGCGGCGCGGTTGAGAGCGACGCCACGTCCCAAAAGCCTTTTTCGTTCAGGTGCGACAGGTCGATGAGAACGCCGAGGTCATTGCAGGCCTTGACCAGCGCGCGGCCCTCGTCGGTGAGGCCCGGGCCGGTGTCGGGCGAGCTCGGAAAACGGAACGGCACGCCGTGCCCAAAAATGTTGGGCCGGCTCCACACCAGTCCAATCGAACGCAGACCCGCCTCGTAAAGAATCTCCAGCACGCGAAAATCGCGGTCGATCGACTCGGCGCCTTCGAGATGCAGAACCGTCGCGAGAGACCCCGCCTCGATGCTGGCGCGGATGTCGGCGACGTCGCGGCAGAGGCGAACGCCGCCGTCCGATAGCCGCACGATACGGAAAAGGAGCGAGATCATCTCAAACGCAACGACTTGCGCTTGAGTCAGCTCAGCTGGTTGAGGCAGCGGCACATCGTATTCGGCCTTTCGCATCAGGTCGTCGCGGTCGCCGTCGGGCTCGAGCGTTGGAACGAACACGGCAAAAAGACCCCCAACAAAGCCGCCCGCCCGGGCGCGCGGCAGATCGAGATGGCCGGCGCCGTCGCCCGCGAGGAACGACGCGGCGCCACCATCCGACTCTAATTTCTTCATGAGGCGGAGGAGCACGTCGTTGTGCCCGTCGAAGATCGGAATCATTGCTGCGTGGAGTAAGGTGACGAGGGAGGGCGTGGCTTAAAGCATTCGCGCGAATGCCGCCAGACGGATCGGGCGTGTCGCCGCCGATCGGCGCTATCCACCGATCCCGAGCCGCTTCAGGAAGGCGGCGGACGCGCGGCGGCGAATGTCGAGCCCGGCGCGTGTCCCGATCTCCGCCGCATCGGCGGGGTCGCCCGACCCGCTCGCTTCGTAGGATTCGCGCCCGTCCTCGGACAGCATTATCCCATCGAAACGCAGCATTCCCGCCTCCATGCGCGCGTAGCCGGCGATCGGGGTGCGGCAAGAGCCGTCGAGCGCGGCGAGGAAGGCGCGCTCGCAGGCAAGCGCGATCGACGTGTCGCGATGGTCGATCGCGGCGAGAAGGTCGCGAATGCGGGAATCGTCCTCGCGGCACTCTAGGGCGATAGTTCCCTGTCCGCATGCTGGCGGAAATGTTTCCAGCGGCAACAGCGCCGCGACTTTGTCTTCGAGGCCAAGCCGCTTCAGCCCCGCCGCGGCAAGCAGCGTCGCATCGAGCTCGCCCGACTCCACCCGCCGAACGCGCGTCGGCACATTGCCGCGCAAAAGCTCGATGCGAAAATCGGGGCGGACGCGCCGCAGCAGTGCCTCGCGGCGGAGCGATGCGGTGCCGACGCGAGCGCCTTGCGGCAGTGCATCGAGCGTCGCGACGTTTTTCGCGACAAGCGCGTCGCGCACATCCTCGCGCTCCAGACAGGCGCCGATCACCAGCCCGTCGGGAAGGTGCGTCTCCATGTCCTTGGCGGAATGAACGGCGATCTCGATCGCGCCCGAGAGGAGCGCCGCCTCGATCTCCTTCGAAAAGAGCCCCTTGCCGCCGGCCTCCGAGAGCGGCCGGTCGCGGATTCGGTCGCCGGAGGTCTTGATCGGCACGATCTCGATCGCGTCCGGCGCGAGCCCGTGCGCCGCAACGAGCGCGTCGCGTGCCGCGCCGGCCTGCCAGAGCGCCAGCCGGCTCCCCCGCGTGCCGATGCGGATCGGCCCAATCCCCGCCATTCGAACCCCGGAATTTGCGGGAGCCGACAGACTCCCGTCGTGTGAGACCTAGCCCTCGGCCTTCACGACTGCAACGCCGCCGCCGAGCCGCTGCCCCTGGCGATAGCGCGCCACGATCTCGGAAAGAATCGACAGCGCGATTTCTTCCGGCGTGATGGCCCCGAGATCGAGGCCGGCCGGCGCCTTCAGCCTGGCGATCCGTTCCGGATCGACGCCCTCCGTCAAGAGCTTGGCCCGGAGCGCCTCGGCCTTCCTGCGGCTGCCGACGAATGCGACGTAGTCGGCGTTCGCGGCGAGCGCCGCCTTCAGCGCAGCCTCGTCGCCGCGCCCTTGCGTGGAAACCACGATGAAGCGCGCGCCCTCCTGATCGAGGGGGAGCGCGTAGCCCTCGATCCGCCGGTCAGCCTCCTGGAACGCCGCCTGCTCCGCAGCGGGCGCGCAGGCGGTCA
The DNA here is from genome assembly GCA_964440525.1 of uncultured Propylenella sp. Lineage (GTDB taxonomy): Bacteria > Pseudomonadota > Alphaproteobacteria > Rhizobiales > Afifellaceae > DASWJZ01. The sequence continues at coordinate 30,546 of CAYTTC010000009.1, forward strand.
ATGCGAAGCCGAGGCGGCGGGCGAGATCGGCGAGCGCCACCGCGACCGGGCTCGACCCGCAGATCACGATCTCCGGCCGCCGCAGCACCGGCTCGACGAAGATGTCCATCGTGCCCTGGCTCGGGCACATGTTCTTCACGAAGCGCACACCTTCGCGCTCCTCGCCGGCCGAAACGCCCTTCGCCTGCAGCACGTCGGGAGGCTCCACCGAGACGAGCCGCGACTGGCCGTCGGCAAGCGCCTCGCGCGCGGCCTTCAGCACCGCGGCGCGAGCGCAACCGCCGCCGATCCAACCCTCCGACACCGAGCCGTCTGGGAGGATGATCGCCTTGGCCCCCGCCTTGGCGGCGGTGACGGAGACGGTCCTCACCACGGTCGCGAGCGCAAAAGGCTCCCCCTTCGCCTTCATGGCGGAGATTCGTTTCAGGATATCGGTCGCGCGGTCCATCATTCAAATCCTGGGCTCAGATCCTCGCGAGATAGGGTTCAAGCGCGGCGAGGCTTTCAAGATTGTGCGCCGGCGCGAAGAGGTCGATCAGCGGAAGCGCCGCCTGCATGCCCCGCGCCTCGGGGCTGTAGTCGGCCCAACCGATCAGCGGATTGAGCCAGACGATGCGCCTGCAGCGCAGCCGCAAACGCCGCATCTCCGCCGCCAGCCGCTCAGGCTCCCCGGTGTCGTAACCATCGGAGACGATCATGACGACGGTGCGGGAATTGATGACGCGCTTGGCGTGCCAGCGATTGAAGGTGGCGAGGCTCTCGCCGATCCGCGTGCCGCCGCCGATCCCCTGCGCCATCAGCGCCAACTTCTCCACGGCGCGCGTGACGTTGCGGTCGCGAAGCGACGGCGAGACGTGCGCGAGGCGCGTGTGAAAGACAAATGCCTCCGCCTCGCGAAAAGCGTCGACCACGCCGTGCAGGAAACGCACGAAGAATGCGGTGTAGAGGCTCATCGAGCCCGACGCATCGAGGAGCACGACGAGGCGAAGCGGTTTTCGCTTGCGGCGCCGCCAGGCGAGTTCGACCGGCGTGCCGCCATGCGCGACGCTCTTGTGAATGGTGCGGCGAAGGTCGAGGCGCCGCCCGCGCCGACGGACCTGCTCGCGGCGGACGAGCCGGGCGCGCATTTTTTTCGCCAGCCTAGCCGCCAAAGCATGAGTCCGGGCGATTTCGTCGGGATCGACGATGTAGCGGAGATCGGTTGATTCAAGCGCCTCGGCGCGCGAAGCGCCTTCAGGGCGGCCGCGTCCTTCGGCGGACTCATCATCCCCTTGCGCGCTCCGCTCGACCTTGTCCGGCATTCCGGGCTCGCCGCGTGGCGCGCCGGCCTCAGCACGGCGAGGACTTTCCTTACCGACCCCCACGTTCCCCACCACCTTCAGGCGCGTGCGGACGCCATGTCCGGTCCAATAGGCCGAAAAGATCTCGTCGAAGCGCTGAAAGTCGGAATGGTCCGCACAGAAGAGCGCGCGGAGCGCCGGCTTCAGCGCGGATGCACGACCGGCTGCCGGCGAAGCGAGGATCGACAGCGCGTCGCGCGTCTCGGCGAGCCCGATGGTGAAGTCGTTGTCGCGGAGCGTGCGGACGAAGCCGGCAAGCCGCAGGCGCATCGCTTCGCCGACCGGCGGAGAGGATCGAATTGCGATCGCGGCCATCCTTCCTCCCCCTATGCCACCTTGCCGAGGAGTCGCTCGGTCACCTCGCGGGTGACGCGCGAGCGGTCCTCCTGCGTCTTCAACAGGCAGATCAGCGTCTCCTGCACAGCCTCCGGCTCCTGTCTCAGGTCGTGGACCTCCAGGCCAACAAGCGTCGCCGCCCAGTCGAGCGTCTCGGCGATGCCCGGCACTTTTCTCAGATCCTCCTTGCGGATCGCCGCGACCATGCGCGCGATCTGCTGCGCGAGATCGACGTCGATGCCCGGTAGCCGCGCCAGAAGGATGCGCGCCTCGCGGTCGATCTCGGGAAAATCCAGATGATGATAGAGGCAGCGCCGGCGGAGCGCGTCCGACAGCTCGCGCGTGGCGTTCGAGGTCAGCACCACGCGCGGGATCGACAGCGCATGAATAGTGCCGAGCTCGGGGATCGAGACCTGAAAATCTGACAGAAGTTCGAGCAGAAACGCCTCGAACTCTTCGTCAGCGCGATCGACCTCGTCGATCAGCAGCACCGGCGGGACCATCCGCCTGATCGCAGCGAGCAGCGGCCGCTCGAGCAGGTACTTTTCGGAAAAAATGTGTTCCTCGACTTGGGTAGGGTCCTCGCCCGCGCCCTCGTGCGCTTTGATGGCGAGAAGCTGCCGCTGGTAGTTCCACTCGTAAAGCGCAGCGTTCTGGTCGAGCCCTTCGTAGCATTGCAGACGGATCAGCTCCGTCTGATGCACGGCGGCGAGCGCCTTGGCGACCTCGGTCTTGCCGACGCCCGCCTCGCCCTCGATCAGGAGCGGCCGGCCGAGAAATTCCATCAGCCAGAGCGCGGTCGCGAGAGCGCGGTCGGCGATGTAGCCGACCTCGGCAAGCCGATCGGAAATCTCTTCGCGCTTTAGCGACATCGTGCGCTGGCTCGTTCTGTCCCGCTCTCCCGCCCGCCGATCACGCTCATCGCGGCAGCGCGGCTTGCAGGAGGCTCGGCGCCCCGCCCTTCATGTAGTCCTCGCGGAGCGGATAAAAAGCATCCATCACGCGGCAATCGGTGAGCGCTCTTCCCGAATGCACGGCATTCGAGGGAATAATGCCAACGTTGCCGCCTTTAAGCACGGTGGTTTTGCCCGCCACCGTCACCTCCAGCTCGCCCTCGAACACATGCACGACCTGCTCGTGGACATGCGAATGCTCCGGAAGTACCGCTCCTTTGTCGATTGCCCACAACACGAAGGTCATGTTGGCCGAATGCGCGAATTTTCCGTGGAAGCCGGGAATGACGGTCCGCGTCTCGACCTTGTCCCACTCGATGACATTGGCGTTCACCTACCTTCTCCCTGTTGTCATCCCGGATGGCGCGAAGCGCCTGTCCGGGACCCATGATCACAGACGGAGAATACATCGCTCCTAGCCGTTGTGCCTCTTCTGCTTGGCTCCGGTGTTCGTGGATCCCGGTCTCGGCCTGTCGGCCGAACCGGGATGACAAACTCAAGGCGACGGCGCGAAGCTTCCCCGACCGGCGGTCTCTAGGCGTGCAGCCCGAGCTTGTCCGCCGCCTCCCACGTGCGCCAGGCGTCGTGCGGCATCTGGATGTGGGTCGAGCCGAGGAAGGCGAAGGCGTCGTTCACCGCATTGGAAAACGCTGGCACGCCGCCGACATTCGGGCTCTCGCCGACTCCCTTGGCGCCAATCGGGTGATGCGGCGAGGGAACGGCCGTAAAATCGGTCTCCCATTTCGGCGTCTCGACCGCGGTCGGCAGGAAATAGTCCATAAGCGAGGCGGACGTGATGTTCCCTGTCTCGTCGTAGTGCAGCTCTTGCCCCATGGCGATGGCGAAAGCCTCCGCCAGCCCGCCGTGGATCTGCCCCTCGATGATCATGGGGTTGATGCGCGTGCCGCAATCGTCGAGCGCGTAGAAGCGGCGGGTCTTCGACTCCCCGGTGTCGACGTCGATGTCGAGGATGCAGAAGTAGGCTCCGTAGGGGAAGGTGAAGTTCGGGGGGTCGTAGTAGTTCACGGCCTCCAGGCCGGGCTCCATGCCCGGGGGCACCTCGTGATAGGCCGCCCAGGCAAGGTCGGTCATGGTCTTGAAGCGCTCGGGATTGCCTTTCACGCGGAAGCGATCCACGTCCCATTCGAGGTCGTCGTCATGCACCTCGAGCGCGTAGGCCGCGATCATCTGCGCCTTCGCCTTGATTTTTCTGCAGGCCATCGCCGTCGCGGCGCCGGAGACCGGCGTGGAGCGCGAGCCGTAGGTGCCGAGGCCGTAGGGCGCGGTATCGGTGTTGCCCTCCTCCACCATGATATTGTCGGCGGGCAGGCCGAGCTCGGTCGCGATGATCTGGGCATAGGTCGTCTCGTGCCCCTGCCCCTGCGACTTGGTGCCGAGCCGGCAGATGCCGCTTCCTGTCGGATGGATGCGGATCTCGGCGGAGTCGAACATGGCGATGCCGAGGATGTCGCAGGCGCGCGAGGGACCGGCGCCGACGACCTCGGTGAAGAACGCCATGCCGATTCCCATCAGCTCGCGCGTCTCACCGCGCTTGAACGCCTCTCGCTTCGCTTTCTGCTCAGCGCGCAGCCCGGCGTAGTCGACAGCGTCCATCGCCTTCTTCAGCGCCGTCTGGTAGTCGCCGGAATCGTACTCCCAGCCGAACACCGACGTGTAGGGGAATTGTTCGGGCCGGATGAGGTTTTTCCTCCGGAACTCAGCCGGGTCCATCTTGAGTTTCTGCGCCATGATGTCCATGGCGCGCTCGATGCAATAGGCGGCTTCCGTCACGCGGAACGAGCAGCGATAGGCGACGCCGCCCGGGGCCTTGTTCGTGTAGACGCCGTCGACCAGGCAGTAGGCAGCCGGAATATCGTATGCTCCCGACACGATGCTGAAGAGCCCGGCCGGCCATTTGGTCGCGTTGGCGCACGAGTCGAAGGCGCCGTGGTCGGCGATCGTGTAGACGCGCAGCCCCGTGATCCTGCCATCTTTGGTGCAAGCGATCTCTGTCGTCATGTGAAAATCGCGCGCGAAAGCGGTGGATGACAGATTCTCGATGCGGTCCTCGACCCACTTCACTGGCACGCCGGTGACGATCGAGGCGACGATCGCGCAGATATAGCCGGAATAGGCGCCGACCTTGTTGCCGAAACCGCCGCCGATATCCGGCGCGATAACGTGGATCTTGTGCTCCGGTATCTTCGAGATCAGCGACCCCACAGTGCGAATGACGTGCGGCGCCTGAAAAGTGCCCCAGAGCGTCAGCTCGCCTTTGATCTTGTCGAACGAGGCGACGCACTGGCAGGTTTCCAGCGGACACGGATGGCAGCGCGGATACTGGATGAACGCCTTGATCGTGACCTCGGCGTTCTGAAATGCCGCGTCGGCCGCCGCCTTGTTGCCGGCCTCCCAGGCGAAGACGTGATTGGGGTGCTTGCGCGGCCCGTGAGCGCCGTCCTTCTTGTCCTTGATGTCCTCGCGGACCACCGGCGCGTCGGCGTCCATCGTCTTCAGCGGATCGATACTCACCGGCAGCGATTCGTAATCGACCTCGACGAGCTCGACTCCGTCGGCGGCGGCATGGCGGCTCGTCGCGACGACGAACGCCACTTCCTGGTTCTGGAACAGCACTTTTCCGTCGGCGAGCACCATCTGCACGTCGCCGGCGAGCGTCGGCATCCAGGCGAGATTCACGGTCTTCAGAACCTCCGCCGTCAAAACCGCCACCACGCCAGGCACCGCCATGGCCTTCGAGGTGTCGATGCTCTTGACCCGCGCATGGGCGTAAGGCGAGCGGACGAGGTCGCCGTAGAGCATTCCCGGCAGGTTGATGTCGTCGACGTAATTTCCCTTGCCCTGCGTGAAGCGGACGTCCTCGACGCGCTTGCGCTTGCAGCCGATGCCCTCGAGTTTTTCGGCGCGCGCTTCGGAGGTCTCTGTGATGGCGTTCATTCTGCCGCCTCCTTGATTTCGGCGCCGGCCATCTCGGCGGCGGCGGCCTGAATGGCCTTCACGATGTTCTGGTAGCCAGTGCAACGGCAGAGGTTGCCGGAGATGCCATGGCGGATCTCATCTTCTGTCGGGTTTGGGTTCTCTTTCAGCAGCCGGTAGGCGCGGGTGATCATGCCCGGTGTGCAGAAGCCGCATTGCAGGCCGTGATGCTCGCGAAAAGCACTCTGGATCGGATGCAGCGCGCCGGCTGATGCCATCCCCTCGATGGTGAGGATGTCGGCGCCGTCCGCCTGCACGGCGAAAACAGTGCACGACTTCACCGACTTGCCGTCGAGATCGACCGTGCAGGCGCCGCAATGCGTGGTCTCGCAGCCAATATGCGGGCCGGTCAGCCGAAGGTCCTCGCGCAGGAAATGGATCAGAAGCGTGCGTGGCTCGACCAGCGCTTCGACCGGCTTGCCGTTCACTTTGAGCGAAATCTGGGTTTTGGCCATTTTCGAAATCTCCGGTCAGGCAGCGCGCGATTTGGCGCGTGCGAGCGCGCGAGAAAGCATCACGCCTGCCATCTTGGTGCGGTACTTGGGCGTGCCGTGGCGGTCGGAGGCGGGCGAGGTGATCGCCTCGGCCGCCGCGACGGCTTTCTTCACCGTCGCCGCATCAAGCGTCGAGCCAGTCAGGATCTTTCCCGCTTCCTCCGCGAAGAGAGGGGTATCGGCGACGTTGGTCAGGCCGATCGCGCAGGACGCCACCTTGCCGCCTTGCAGCGTGAGGATCACGGCCGCAGCGGCCGTGGCGTAGTCGCCGACTTTTCGCTTCAGCTTCTCGTAGGCATAGCCGTGCTTGCCGAGGCCCGGGATGCGGATCGCGGTCAGGATCTCGCCGGGCTGTAGCGCGGTTACGTAGGCGCTCTGATAGAACGAGCGCGCCGCGACTTTTCGTTCGCCGCCCTTGCCGACGAGGTGAAAGGTCGCGTTCAGCGCTTGCATGACGGCCGGCATGTCGTTGCCGGGATCGCCGTTTGCGACGTTGCCGCCGAGCGTGCCGAGATAGCGCACCTGCGGGTCGGCGATGACGAGCGAGGCCTCGCGCAGGATCGGCACCTTCGTGGCGAGCAGCTCGGAGGCGATGACCTCGTGCTGGGTGACCGACGCCCCGATCACAATGTCGTTTCCGTCGGCGCGGATGGCCTTCAGGTCTTTGATGCCGGCGAGATCGACGAGATGGGAAGGTGCCGCCAGTCTCAGTTTCATCAGCGGGATTAGGCTGTGCCCGCCGCCGAGCGGGCGGGCATCCTCGCCGAGATCGGCGAGCAAACTGACTGCTTCGTTGACGGATTTTGGGCGGTGATAGGCGAATGCGCCTGGTATCATGGTTTCCTCCGGGAGCAGCCCGCGCCGGCCGAGGTCTCCGCCTCGTGGCGCACGCGGCACATCTTCTGAATGGTCCGGTTCAGCCCCAAATCTGAACGCCGTCGCACCGCAGCAACAATCCTTCATTCACGAGTCGGGCGGTTGCGACACGAAACGCGGCAAAACGCGCACGAACTGCGTCAGACATCCTGACGCAGAAGCCCGGAAGGGGCAAAATTCCGCCTGTCAGGCGAATCCGGACCAGAAACTCGCTTTTCTGCTGCAGTGCGAAAAGCGGCGCTAGTTGACGGCTTCCCGCGGCCCGAGTCCGAGCTGCGATTTAAGCCCGCCAAAGCGGCTGCGGCTGACGGGGACCATGTAGGGGTCGTGGCCCGATAGCTCGATCAGCCCGTGGTCCCCGCTCCGCTTCAGCCCGACCACCCGCTCCAGGTTGACGATGTGGCTACGGTGGACACGGAGGAAATGCGCGTGGTCCAGCCGCGCTTCGACCTCGCCGATCGGAAGCGGGCAGAAGAGTTTTGAGGTGCCGTCGAAGACTGTGGTGTAGTGGGCGTTGGCGTGCACGGCGACGATGTCGCGGACCGCGACGAAATGCGTCGCCCCCTCGCGCACGACCGGGAGCAACCGCGCGGGCGGGGCGTGCCGCGCTTCAGCTTGCTCGGAGACGGCGCCCACATCAACAAGCGCGGCAACGAGCGGACGGCTCTCGACGCTGGCCTCGCCGTTTGGCGAAGCCTCGACAGAAGCGGACGCGGGTGTTGCCGGCGCAAGAACTGCCAGCGCATCGAATGCTTCACCGACAGGAGCGGCGACTCGGCTTTTCCGGTCCGGCATCAGAGTGAGGAGAAAAATGCCCGACACGCCGAACGCCACCACCGCCACGACGATGGCGAGAAGGTCGGTTGAAAGCGCCGGCGCCGTGGTCAGCGTCGCCGCATGCGGCATGACGGAAAGGCCGGCCATGGCGGTGTAGTGCATCCCCGAAATGGCGCTGCCAAGCGCGACGGCGGAGAGGATGAGCGGCGGCCGCCCGCTCCGCCCGCCGGTCAGGAATAGAGCGAGGCCAGAGGCGGCGATTGCGATCGCCACGCTGGCGGCGACGAAAAGCGGCGCATGCGTCATGTGGGCGCTCGCGTGAAGCGCGCTCATCCCGAGATAGTGCATGGAGACGATGCCGAGCCCCATGAAGGTCGCGGCCGCGATGAGGCGGAGCGGCGTCGGCGGCCCGGCGCTCGCGGCAAAGATCGCCGCGCCCACGACGATGACGCAGACGAGGAACGAGAGAAGCGTCGGCAGCACAAGGTAATCGACGGGGAATGGCACGCGGACCGCCAGCATGCCGACGAAATGCATGGCCCAGATGGCGACCGCCAGAGAAAAGGCCGCGCCGGCAAGCAGCAGGCGGCGGCGCACGCCGGCCGCCTCGGCGACCCGCACCGCGAGGCTCAGCCCGACATAGGCTCCCTGGATCGCCACGACGATCGAAAGCAAGACGAGCCAAAGCTCGTGTGTGACCGGCATACCGTCCCGTCCTCCCTGCGGCGATTATTCGCGTCGGCGAGGTAATTGTAAATCAGGCGCGGGGCGGAGCCGAAAACCGAGAGGCAGATTCGGCGCGGCTCCGCAAGTCGCGGTCCAACAAAGCGGCTGCTATGAGCGGGTCGCAGTACCGCACGTCATTCGACGATCGCGATCCCCGACGCTGCGATCTTGGCCCACACCCAATCCTCCAGGATCATGTCCGTCTTGTCCTTTCGGCAGTTGGAGTGGCAGATGATCGTCGCCTTATCGAAACAGGCTGGATAGTCGAACGTGGTCGACGGCTTGTAGAATTTTGGCGTTATGCTGCTTCTCGCGCAGATCTCCAGCGTCAGCGCAATCGCGGCATCAACCTGCGGCTCATCGAGCTTTGCCCAATGTTCGAAGTCACGCCATGATTGATGCAGAACGGGACCTACATATTCCGAGTTCTTGCTGATCTTGTCGAACGCATAGAACTTCCCGCCATCCGGCAACAAGCACAGCTCGTTCGCCAGTTCGATGCCGACGGACTTCTTGTCGAATGCGCCCCCCGTGTTCTTCAGACCCAGATGGAAGATCCAAAACTTCTCCTCGAACGTCCGATAGATCGTGCCATCTCGATCAACCAAGTAGGTGGCCCCGACGCGCCCCAGCGCATCGCTGTTCCAGCCGTCGATCGAGGACGTCGCCTTTCCTGGAATCCCGTTCGAGGGCGTGTGCTTCGTGCGTCCCATCGTTCCGTGCCAGACCACATGTGTCTTGGCCGATTCCTCCTTGACGTACTGGCCCTCGTTCAGCGGATGATTCTTGATGGTAACAGGCATGCTGGCCTCCTCCTCGCGTGCTCGTTGCGGTCTGAGCCGCTAGTTTTCGTATAACGCAAGCCTACCTGTGGTGGAAGTCTCGCTCGCAGACGATGCATCGGACTCACCCGGCGGCCGCGTTAGATTCTGTGCTTCCGCACGATGTCGATAAAAATCTTCAGGATCGGATTTGGATCGCCCTTCCGCCAGTAGCAGGTGAGGCCGATCATGGCCGTCGGCTCAACGGGAACGTAGGCGATGCCGGGATAGGGCATCGTCTCCCACGTCTTGTGAACGAGATGCACGCCGAAGCCCGCAGCGACGAGGCCGAGCCGCGCCGGCACCGACCCCGCCTCCTGCACGATCTTCGGGGAGAACCCGGCCTTCTGGCAGAGCGAGATGATGAGATCGTAGATCGTCGCGCCGTTGTCACGCGGGAACATCACCCAGGGCTCGCCAGCGAGCTCCAGCAGCGAGAGCCGGCTCCGCCGCGCCAGCCGATGCGTGGCCGGCAACACCGCGATCAGTGGCTCACGCTCGAGCGCGGCGTGCTCGTAGGTGCCGAGCGCGCGGATCGGCGGGTGCATGAAGCCAACGTCGGCCTCGCCGCGGTTCAGCGCCTCAAGCAGCGCGATTGAGTTGAGTTCCTTGAACGACAGCGAGACATCCGGATAGAGCCGATGGAATTCTCCAAGAATCGTCGGCAGCGCGCCGAGCATGGCGGAGCCGATCATGGTGACCGTCAGATTGCCGCGCCGGCCGCGCGCGCTCTCCCGCGCGCGCTCCTTGGCGACGTCGGCGTCCCGCAGGAGCTTTTTCGCCTCGACCAGAAAGACATGGCCGGCCTCGGTCAGTTTCACGTTCCGCTTGTTGCGATAGAAGAGGACGGCGTCGAGCTCTTCCTCGAGCTGCTTGATGCGCCGGCTGACATGCGGCTGCGCCACCCGAAGATGCTCGGCGGCGTGGCCGAAATGCAGATGCTCGGCGAGCGCCACGAACGTCCAAATACCTTTGAAGTCCATCGCCCGCTCCCCCTCCCAAACCCGAGACTTTTCGTGGGCTCTGATACATTCTTGATATTAGTCGATACCACATAGGTGAAACTAGGTCTGGTAGGCTTCTCGGTCGATTGGAGGGGATGCCGCTTCCGGACGGCACGCGCGCGACAGGCCATGCCGGCCGCGGGGAGCCGTCGCCGTCGGCGGTCACCTCCGATCAAGTCGGACGGAAAAGGGGAGAAATCCGCAAGATCTTCGGCGAATGCCCTGCGTCTTGTTCGGCAAGAACCGGGGCGCGTGAACAACAACAGGCGGCCCACACAAGGTCGGCGAAAGTATCGGCCTGATTCCTAGGAGGGAACGACATGTCAAAAAACTTCAATAGACGGGAGGCTCTCGGCCTTGGCCTCGGCGGCTTTGGGTTTGCCGCGCTGACGTCGAGCGGCGTCAATGCGCAGGGTCAGGCGACGCTGACCTTCTGGACGGTGCGTCACAACACCCCCGAGCTGGCGGCCACCATGCGCAAGATTCTCGATGAATTCGAGAAGGAGAACCCGACGATCAAGATCCTCCACGAGCCCGTTTCGGGAAACCTCGTCTATCCGAAGTTCCTCGCCGCCGTTCAGGGCCAGTCGATGCCGGACGTGGCCGAGGCCTACACCTACCATCCGCTCCAGTTCGCCGCGCTCGACCAGATGGAGCCGATGGACGACATCATGGACGAGTGGAAGGCGAGCGGTCGCTACGACGAGGTGGTCAACAAATATGCGATCGAGAAGAATTATTGGAACGGCCACTACTGGGCCGCCGCCTACAACCTCGATATCCGCCCGATCTATTATCGTCGCGATCTGCTCGAGGCGAAGGGAATCACGCCGCCCAAGACCTGGGACGAGTTCCAGGCCGCGGCGCTCGCGCTGAACGATCCGGCGAACGAGGTTTATGGCGTCGTCTATCCCGCCGGCGATTTCCACATCGCCCAGCACTTCTACATGGCGTTCATGTTCCAGGCCGGCGGCGGCATCCTCGACAAGGACGGCAAGCTGATTTTCGGCTCGGAGGCGCGCGACGCCAACATCAAGGCGCTCACCTACATGACCGACTTCGCCACCAAGCATAAGGTCATGCCCGAAGGTATCGCCTCGTACAACACCGAGGACGCCCACACCGTCTTCCTGCAGGGCCGCGCCGCCTTCGGTTTCGGCACCGGCGGGCTGATCGGCCGCATCATGCGGGAGAATCCCGACATGTTCGATCAGGTCGGCATCCTGGAAGTGCTCGAAGGGCCGGCGGGGCCAGAGCGCAAGCTCGCCGCGGGTTTCTTCCAGGGCTTCTTCGTTTGGAAGTACAGCCCGAACATCGATGCGGCGAAGACCTTCATCCGCTGGATGACGGAGCCGGGGCGGTTGGAGCCGATCTACAAGGCGTCGCCGGGCACGCATTGGCCGATCTACAAGTCCGGCATCGAATCGGACCGCGTGAAGACCAACCGGCTGCTGCGCGAGGCGCTGGCGAACGTCGTGCCTTACACGACCGACTTCGCCTATCCCGGCACGGGCATCCCGGAGATGGGGATCATCGACGGCGAGAAGCTTTTCGCCGCCCCGGTCAATCAGGTCGTGGTCGGTGCGAAGACGCCGGAGCAGGCCGTGGACGACGCGGCCGCAGCGATGGCGAAGGTGTTCGAGGCCTAATTCCACTCCACGCGCCGCGACGTCCGGCGGTTCACGCTGCCGGGCGCCGCGGGCGTCCGATCCCGCCCGAAGGTCACCTTGCGATGTTGAAGCAGCAGCGTGCGCGCTTTGCTTACTACCTCATTCTGCCATCGGTGATCCTGATCACGCTGCTCAACGTCGTGCCGCTCATCGAAGGTGTCATCGTCAGCCTGCAGAAACAGAACATGATCCGGCCCAGCCCGACGGCCTTCGTCGGGTTCAAGCACTATTACCGGGCGCTCTTCGAGGAGGACATCCTCTGGGCGAGCCTCGGCCGCACCATCGTCTGGACCGCCGGGTCTGTGGTGGGGGGCTACATAGTGGCGCTCGCGCTCGCACTTCTGCTGAACAGGGAGATACGCGGCCGCGGCCTGTTCCGCGCTCTCTTCCTGATCCCCTGGGTCATCCCGGACGTCGCCACCGCGCTCCTGTGGAAATGGCTCTATGCCGACGAATACGGGGTGATCAACCACCTGCTTCGTACGTTCGGATTGATAACCCGGCCGGTGCAGTGGCTCGCCGACCCCAACATGGCCATGGCCTCGGTGATCATGGTGCAGATCTGGAAGCTCACGCCGGTCATGTTCATCGTTCTGCTCGCCGCCCTGCAGAACGTGCCCAAGGAGCTGCATGAAGCGGCGGAGCTGGACGGCGCCGGTCCCCTCCAGCGTTTTCGCTACGTCACGTTTCCGGTGATCAGACCGACCAGCGTCATCATCACGCTGCTCGCCTCGATCTGGACCTTTCAGGCCTTCGACATCGTCTACCTCTTGACCGGCGGCGGCCCCGCCGACGCGACCAGGATCCTCCCGACGCTGATCTACCAGAAGGCCTTCTGGGCCTCCGATATCGGCTACGCCGCGGCGATCGGAATGCTGACGCTTGTCTGCCTGGTCATTCTCAGCGTCGCCTACCTGTTCGCCTATCGCGCGCAGAGCGCGAAGGACTGAGGAGCGAACATGGCCCGGACCGCGCCCGCCCTCGATCTTCCGCTGCCGCTGCAGCGGCTCGACTACCGCAAGGCTTTCGCTCTCCTCACCACCTATGTGTGCCTGCTTCTAGCAGTGACAGTCGTGCTCTTCCCGGTCTTCTGGATGGCGTCGTCATCGCTGAAGCCCGACCAGGAGCTTTTCGCCCGCAACATGACGATGCTGCCGATCAACTGGACGCTGCAGAACTATCGCAACGTCTGGCTCAACACCGATTTCCCAGCCTATTTCTGGAACAGCTTCAAGGTTGCCTCGATCTCGACGGCCCTCAGCGTGTTCGTGTCGATGTATGCGGCCTACGCGCTGGCGCGCATCCAGTTTACCGGCCGCTACGCCTACGGCCTTCTGCTTCTCGTGACGCAGATGTTCCCGCACATCCTGCTCGTCATCCCGCTCTTCATCATCATTCGCAATATCGGCCTCTTCAACACGCATGCCGCGCTGGTGATCGCCTACACGGCGTTCTCACTCCCCTTCAACATCTGGCTGCTCCGCGGTTTCTTCGAGGCGATCCCGGAGGAGCTCGAGGACGCCGCGGCGATCGACGGCGCCTCCATGCTCGGCACTTTTCACAAGATCATCCTGCCGCTCGCGGGGCCGGGACTCGCGGCGGTGACGATGTTCTCGTTCATCCGTGCGTGGAACGAGTTCCTGTTCGCGCTGGTCTTCCTGCAATCGCACGAGCTCTTCACGCTGCCGATCGGGCTTGCGAGCTTCCAGGAGGAGTTCACCTTCCGCTGGGACCTGATCATGGCGGGCGCCGGGATTATCACGCTCCCCGTCCTTTTCTTCTTCCTCCTCATGCAGCGCTTCATCGTCCAGGGCCTGCTCGGCGGCGCCGTCAAAGGCTGACCGAGCGCCATTCCTCCGGAGACCACCCGCATGTAATTCGCACCCTTCCGCTTGTGCTTCTCAACCCGAAAACGCGCGGCTTCCGCGCACTCTCTAGCTAAGGAGTCCTCTCATGAAATTCGGAGCATCGTCCTGGCCGTTCCAGTGGGAGCCGCCCTACGAGGACGCAATCCATCGCATTGCCGGGTTGGGCTTCAAGGCGATCGAGCTCATCGCCTGGAACACCGATTTCCTCGACACCTACTACACCAAGTCGAAGATCGGCGACCTCAAGAAGGAGCTGAAGGACTCGGGCATCGTGCTCTCCCAGTTCGTCTCGACGCCGCACGATCTCTCGCATGCCGACAAGGCGAAGCGCGACGCCGCGTTCGAGCACTGGAAGAAGACGGTCGACGTCGGCGCCGAGCTCGGCTCGCCGATCATCAACATGGTGAGCTCGCATCCCTTCGCCATGCGCGACACGATCGAGATTCCGCGCATCACGACAAAACCGCTGGTGCAGAAATATGCCACCAAGAATGTGCCGCGCGGCGTCGACTGGGACCAGAATTTCAAGGACTACGTCGATGCGCTAAGGCGTTGCGCCGAGGCCTGCGGCAAGGCGGGCGTAAAAATGTCGGTGGAGCCGCATCCGGGCCGCTACCTGGCCAATCACGACGGCGCGCTCAGGCTGCTCGAGCACGTCAAACACCCGGCGATGGGCATCAACTTCGACCCGAGCCACACTTTTCCAATGGGCGACTACCCGAACATCACCGTCTACCGGCTCAACAAGCACATCATCCACCTGCACGTGTCCGACAATGACGGCGTGACCAACGTGCATTGGCGTCCGGGCATGGGCAAGATCGACTGGGTCGCCATGTTCCAGGCGCTGAAGGATATCGGCTATGACGGCGTCGTCTCGATCGAGCTGGAAGATGTGCCCGGCGTGTCGCGCGGTCCGAACTCGAACGCCCCCGGCGTCTATCGCAACATCACGGCGACCGACGAATTCGTCGCCGAGACGGTCGCCGGGATGAACTACCTGAAGGGCATCTGCAAGGAGGTCGGAATCAAGGTCGAGTGACCTCGATGTCGAACGGGGACGTCGGCGCGCGAGATTCGCGCGGCGACGAAGCGCGAAGCCTCTCCCCCTTGTGGGGAGAGGGTTTGGGTGAGAGGTGTCAAACGTAGAGCGCGGCGGAAAAGCCCCACCCAACCCCTCCCCACAAGGGGGAGGGGAGTCACGCTCATTCTGGAGTGTTGAAATGCCGATCAAAGATCTGGTCTATGTCGGGACCTACAGCGAGCCGATCCTGTTCGGGACCGGGCAAGTTCTAAAGGGCAAGGGAAAGGGCATCTATTGTTTTGCGTTCGATGCCGAGCGGGGCGCGCTCGAACCGGTCGGCGTCACCGAGGGCGTGCGCAACTCATCCTATATCGCCTTCGATCCGAAGCGAAAATTCCTCTATTGCGTCAACGAGTTCAAGGAATTCGAGGGGAAGGCGAGCGGGGCCGTCAGCGCCTTCAGGATCGACAAACGCACCGGCAAGCTGACTTTTCTCAACATGAAGGCGAGCCACGGAACCGATCCGTGCCATTTGATCGTCGACAAGACGGGGAAGAACGTGCTCATCGCCAACTTCGCGAGCGGCAGCGTCTCGGTCCTGCCGATCAAGCGGGACGGCTCGCTGAAGGACGCGAGCTGCGTCATCCAGCACCAGGGCACGAGCGTCGATCCGAAGCGTCAGGCGGGCCCGCACGCGCACGCTGTCGAGATCGACGCCGCCAACCGCTACGTCTTCGTGCCCGAGCTCGGCGGCGACAAAGTGATGATCTACGCGCTCGACGCGGAGCGGGGAAAGCTCACCCCGAACAAGCATCAGCCCTTCATCAAGATGGCGCCCGGCGCCGGTCCGCGCCAGCTCGTCATGCATCCGAACGGCAAGTTTGCCTACCTCATCAACGAGCTGAACTCGACGATGACCGCCTATCGCTACGACGCCAAGAAGGGAACGCTGAAGGAACAGCACACCCTTCCCACGCTCCCCGCGGACTTCAAGGGATACAGCAGCTGCGCGGAGGTGCAGATCGCGCCTTCGGGAAAATTCCTCTACGGCTCCAACCGCGGTCACGACAGCATCGTCATCTACGCGATCGATCCGAAGAAGGGCACGCTGAAGCTCGTCGGGCACGAGAGCACGCGCGGCAGAATCCCTAGAAACTTCGAGGTGCATCCGAGCGGCGAGTTTTTGGCCGCGGCGAACCAGGATACGAACAACGTCATCATGTTCCGCATCGACCAGAAGACAGGAAAACTGACGCCGACCGGCGACGTGACCGAAGCCGGGACGCCGATCTGCGTGCGGTTCATGTGAAATGGTGCGCTGCGCCGGCCGCCATCCACCAACCTTCTCCCAAAACTGGGAGAAGGTGTCCGCGAAGCCGACGGATGAGGGTTATGGTCTATGACAGCTGGACCCGCCGGCGAGTTCTGGTCCCGAAGAGATCTCGACGCGACGCGTCGGGTTTCTGAGGGATTCCCCTGCATGACGCTGAACCCGCATCCGCCGTTTGGCTGAGCCAAACGGCACCTTCTCCCGGTCCTCGGGAGAAGGTTGGTTTTCACCGCTGCGGCCTCTCCCGAGATCAGGCCAAAGCGGCTAGTTGCTCGAAAGTCGACGGTTTCGGAATTCCTGTATCGAGACACTTGCGGATCACCTCCGCGCATTCCGCTGGCGCGGCCTTCGACGTATCCACTTCGAGGTCGTAAATCCCGGGGACATGCACTTCCTCTTGGAAGCGAAGAACCGTGGCGGGTACCGGCTCATCAGCCGTGCTCTTCTCGTAGCGCGTCTCGCGCCCCGCCTGCCCCCGGTTTCGCCGCCGCATGATCTCTTCGATCGAACAGCGAACCCCAACAAACAGGACCGGCAGGCCCGCGAGACGCCGCGCGCAATCGGGAAGGATTTTCCGCGGCTTCGAATAGGAATCGTGGTGGCCCACATCGACGACGACATTCAGGCCGAGGCGGCTGTGTGCCGCGATCGATTCGTAGAGTGCCGCGTAGAACAGCGGTATGAGAGGCTCGAGGTCCGGCCGCTCTCCCCCAGGGCGGAGACCAATGCCGGGCCGATATTTTTCGGCCGTGATCTCTCCAAAGGAGTCGACCCCGAGGTTCATCCACACGCCCTCGAAGGTTTTCTGGATGACAGCGGCGATGCTCGATTTCCCCGAGCGCGGCGCGCCGTTCAGGATGATGATCTGGCCTGGTTCTGCCATGAGTTTTTCCGGCTGCCGACTTAGACGCATCTAACCATTGTCGTCATTGTCGGGCTTGACCCGACAATCCATTCCGTAACGGTCGCGATTGGCGGAAGTGTTACGGAATGGATACCCGGATCAAGTCCGAGCATGACGACATTGGAAGCGGCGGGCTCCTACCAGCAGGTATAACCGCCATCGGCGACGACGATCGAGCCGGTCAACAGGCTCGCTGCGTCGGAGGCGAGAAAAAGCACCACCGACGCGATCTCGTCCGGCTGGCCAACGCGCCCCATCGGCGTCATCTCCAGCCAGGTCTTGTACATCTCCGGGCTCTCATTGATCCCGAATGCGGTGAGCGGCGTCTCGATATAGGTCGGCGCCACCGCGTTCACCCGCACGCCGCGCTTGCCCCATTCGGCGGCGAGCGACTTCGTCATGTGATGAACCGCCGCCTTCGAGGCGTTGTAGAAGCTCTGTGGCTGCGGCTTGTTGACGATGAAGCCCGACATCGAGCCGATGTTCACGATCGAGCCGGAACCCTGCTTCAGCATCTGTTTGCCGAACGCGCGGCAGCACCAAAAAACGCCGTCGACGTTGACGTCCATGTGGAAGCGCCAATGCTCGTCGCTTGTATCCTCGGCGCGCACGTCGCTCTTCGCCACGCCGGCATTATTCACCAGGATGTCGACACGCCCGTGATCCTTCGCGATCCTGTCGGCGACGGCGTCGACATCCTTCGACTTGGTCACGTCGAGGGTTGCCGCATAGGCCTTGATGCCGACGCCGCGAAGCTCTGCGGTCGTTGTCTCGGCTTTGTCGCCGGCCATGTCCGCCACGATAACCGTCGCACCAGCTTCGCCGAGCGCGCGCGCGCAGGCCGCTCCGATCCCCTGCGCAGCGCCGGTCACGACGGCGACGCGGCCGTCCAGCTTCAACTTCTCAAGATACATCGGTCCTCGGTCCTATGTGCTGATCGCTAGTCCGTTCGCATCGAACCGGTGGATGTGCTCCAGCTTCGGCGTCAGCCAGACGCGGTCGCCGACTTTGAGCGAAAATTCGCCTGGCGCGCGAGTTGTGAGGCGCCCGATACTGTCAGCAGCGACGTAGAGGAAAGTATCCGAGCCGAGATGCTCGGCGATCTCGACAGTGCCAGGCCACATGCCGCGCTCGCGCGATACGTCGAGGTGCTCGGGGCGGACGCCGACGGTCGCGCCGCCGAGTTTTGTCGCGACGTCGCCCGAGATGAGGTTCATCTTCGGCGACCCGATAAAGCCGGCCACAAAGAGGTTGTCGGGGTGCGAATAAAGCTCGAGCGGCGATCCTACCTGCTCGACCCGCCCAGAGTTCAGCACGACGATCTTGTCCGCCATGGTCATCGCCTCGACCTGATCGTGCGTCACGTAGATCGCGGTCGTGCCGAGGCTGTTCTGAAGCCGCGCGATCTCGAGCCGCATGTTCACGCGGAGCGCCGCGTCGAGGTTGGACAGCGGCTCGTCGAACAGGAACGCCTTCGGTTCGCGCACGATGGCGCGGCCGATCGCGACGCGTTGCCGCTGGCCGCCCGACAGCGCGCTCGGCCGGCGTTCCAGGTACGGCGTGAGGTTCAGGAGATCTGCGGCATCCTCGACCTTCTTGTCGCGTTCCTCCTTCGGCACGCCGGCCATGCGCAGACCGAAGCCGATGTTGTTCCTGACCGTCATGTGCGGATAGAGCGCGTAGGACTGGAACACCATCGACAGCCCGCGCTTCGCCGGCGGTTGGTCGATCACGTCGATGCCGTCGATCAGGATGGCGCCGCCGGTCGCGTCTTCGAGCCCGGCGATCAGCCGAAGCAGGGTCGATTTTCCGCACCCGGAAGGTCCGACGAAGACGACGAATGATCCGTCCTCCACGACGAGGTCAACACCCTGGATCACCCTCACGGTGCCGAATGCCTTCTCGACGCCCTTCAGTTCGATCTTGCCCATGAGCGTGCCCCAAAAATCCTTTCCAGGCGTCCTATTTCACCGCACCGAAGGTGAGGCCGCGGACGAGCTGACGCTGTCCAAACCAACCTAAAATGACGATCGGCGCGATGGCGAGAGTGGATGCGGCCGAAAGCTTCGCCCAGAAATTCCCCTGCGGCGCGGAGAACGACGCGATGAACTGGGTGAGCGGAGCCGCGTCGATGGTGGTGAGGTTCAGCGTCCAGAACGCCTCGTTCCACGCGAGGATGACATTCAGAAGGACGGTCGATGCGATGCCGGGAATCGCCATCGGCGTCAGCACGAAGACGATCTCCTTCCAGGTGGTCGCACCGTCCATGCGCGCCGCCTCGAGGATGTCCTTCGGGATCTCCTTGAAATAGGTGAAGAGCATCCAGATCATGATCGGCAGATCAGCGAGGCAAAGCAGCACGATAATGCCGAAATGGGTATCGAGAAGGCGGAGCCAGATGAAGATCAGGTACATCGGCACCAGCACGCCGACCGCCGGCATCATCTTGGTCGACAGCATCCACATCAGAAGGTCTTTGGTGCGCTTGGTTGGCGCGAACGCCATTCCCCACGCCGCGGGGACGGCGATGACCAGCCCGAGCAGCGTCGAGCCGCCGGCGATGATGATCGAGTTCAGCGCAAAGTGCAGATAGTCGCGCTGGTCGAGAACGGTGGCGTAGTTCTCCGTGGTCCAGTCGAAAAAGAGGAATGCGGGTGGCGTCGAATAGGCCTCGAGCTCCGTCTTGAAGCTGGTGATTATCATCCAGAGGATCGGGAAGAAGACGACGAAGCCCGCGGCCCAGCCGATGACGGTCCAGATTGCGAGGCTTGCGGGCGAGGTCTTGCGAGCCATGATCAGGCGTCCAGGTTCTTGCCGACGATGCGGACGAGGAAGAACGCGACGATGTTGGCGAGTACGACCGCGACGATGCCGCCGGCCGAGGCGGCGCCGACGTTGGAGTTCAGGATCGCCTGCTGGAACACGAGATAGGCGAGGTTCGTCGTCGCCTGCCCCGGGCCGCCATCCGTAGTGACGCGGATTTCAGCAAACACCGACAGCAGGAAGATCGTCTCGATCATGATGACGACGGTGATCGGGCGGGCAAGGTGCGGCAGCACGATCCAGCCGAAGAACGAGAAGGCCCCTGCCCCGTCCATCTCCGCCGCCTCCTTCTGTTCGAGGTCGAGCGACTGAAGCGCGGTGAAGATGATCAGCGCCGCGAAGGGCGTCCACTCCCACGCGACGATGAGGATGACCGAGAGCATCGGAGCCTGTGCAAACCAGTCGATCGGCGCGAAGCCGAGCGATTTGGCGATCCACGCGAAGAAGCCCGAGACAGGGTTCATCAGCAGGTTCTTCCAGACCAGCGCCGAGACCGTCGGCATGATGAAGAACGGCGCGATCACCATCAGGCGGACGATGCCCTGGCCGAAGATCGGCTTGTCGAGCAGAAGCGCGAGCAGCGTGCCGAGCAGGACGGTGATGGCGAGCACCGATCCGACCAGGACCAGAGTGTTGACGATCGCGGTGGTGAAGGCCGCGTTGGTGAGGAAATAGGTGTAGTTGGTGATCCCGATGAAGCCGGAGCGCTCGGGGTAGAGAAGATTGTAGCGCTGCGTGGAGAAATAGAGGGTCAACGCCAGCGGCACGATCATCCAGATGAAAAGCAGGATGACGGACGGCGCGACCGCGATTCTGCCGATCGACTGCGACCGTTTTGTCGCCATGGCGTTTCCCCGGTTCGCCGGCCAGTGCGGCTCTTTTCGGCCGCTACTGGACCCCGGCGTGCGGACCCTTGGGAGGACCGAATCTTTTTGGATCGTAGCGCGGCGGGCGAGCCGCCGCGCGGGATATCCGTCAGGCAGTCTACTGGATATACCCTGCCTGGGTCATCTCGTCCGTCGCAGTCTGCTGCGCTTGCGCAAGTGCTTCATCGACCGTGGTTGAGCCCGCGAGAGCCGCCGAGAAATACTGGCCGATGGTCGTGCCGAGACCCTGGAACTCGGGGATGGCGACGAACTGCACGCCGGTGTACGGCACCGGATCGACGGTCGGATGCGTCGGATCGGCCGAGTTGATCGAGTCGAGCGTCATCTTCGCGAAGGGCACCTTCTCGTATTCTGGGTTCATATAGAGAGAGGTGCGCGTGCCCGGAGGAACGTTGGCCCAGCCCTCCTTCGAAGCAACAAGCTCGGTGTAAGCCTTGCTGGTTGCCCAGGAGATGAACTTCTCCGCTGCCTCGGCCTTCTGCGAGCCGGCGGGAATGGCGAGCGACCAGGCCCACAGCCAGTTGGCGTTCTTGCCCTTGCCGGTGTTCGGCGCGAGCGCGAAGCCGACCTTGTCGGCAACCGACGACTCTTTCGGGTTCGTGACGAAGGAGGCGGCGACGGTCGCGTCGATCCACATGGCGCACTTGCCGGAGTTGAAGAGCGCGAGGTTCTCGTTGAAGCCGTTCGACGAAGCGCCCGGAGGTCCGGCGTCCTTCAGCAGGTTGACGTAGAAGGTCAGCGTGTCCTTCCATGGCTGCTGGTCGAACTGCGGCTTCCAGTTCTCGTCGAACCAGCGAGCGCCGAAGGAGTTCGACATCGCGGTGATGAAGGCGGTGTTCTCGCCCCAGCCCGCCTTGCCGCGCAGACAGATGCCGTAGGTCTCGCTTGCAGGGTCGTTGATCTTGCGCGCGGCGTCCGCAACAAAGTCCCAGGTCGGGCTATCCGGCATGGTGATGCCGGCCTTCTCGAACAGATCCGTCCGGTACATGACCATTGAGCTCTCGCCGTAGAACGGCGCGGCGTAGAGCTTGCCCTCGTAGGTCAGGCCCGCACGGATTGGGGGCAGCAGGTCGTCGACGTCGTAGTCGGCGCCGAGATTCTCGAGCGGCACGAGCCAGCCCTGCTTGGCCCAAATCGGAACCTCATAGGTGCCGATGGTCAGAACGTCGAACTGTCCGCCCTTGGTGGCGATGTCGGTGGTCACGCGCTGACGCAGCACATTCTCTTCCAGCGTCACCCACTCGACCTGGATGTCGGGGTTCTTGGCGGTGAAATCGTCCGTCAGGCCCTGCATGCGGATCATATCGCCGTTGTTGACGGTGGCGACGGTGAGCTTCGTCTGTGCGGAAGCCGCGGCTCCGACTGCCAAGAGGGACGTAGCGCCCAGAAGGGCGCCGACCAGCATCTTCATTCTGCTTCCTCCCGTTTTTTGTCGTGAGCAATTGCTACGACATTAGGCAAATGCTCACCACGACCGCGGGGATTTGTCAATGGATTAGGCATAGCGCCACGCGTGGCGACAGGTTCGCGGAGCGCCGCCAGTCGCTAATTCGTTGATTCGCTTATTCGATTGCGAGTAGCGCGGTGGCCGTGGCTTCGTCCGTAATGAGGCCGGTAAGAATGCGCCCACGCAGCGCGGCGTTGATTGATCTTATCTTGGGTGGACCGACAGCGACGCCGACCACCAGCCTATCTTCGTCCGGCCGATGCGGAACGGAGGTCACGCGCGCATTCGTACCGCCCGTGAGCACCCGCCCAGTACTGTCGATGGCCCAGCCCACTACCTCCCCGATCGCGCCGGCCCGCATCAAATCGATAAGCTCCTGGCGGGAAATGAAGCCGTCAATCAGTTGCTGCGCTTCGAAGTCCATCTGACCGACACC
The DNA here is from genome assembly GCA_964440525.1 of uncultured Propylenella sp. GTDB lineage: Bacteria > Pseudomonadota > Alphaproteobacteria > Rhizobiales > Afifellaceae > DASWJZ01. The sequence goes on from CAYTTC010000009.1 coordinate 53,256, forward strand.
GACGATCGTGAGGTCGGCGCGGGCAGCGAGCGCATGGACCCGCTTCACTGGCTCGATGGTGATCAGAAGGTCGCGCTCTTCTGGAGTCGCCGCAACCACCGGAAGCGGGATCGGATAGTGCTGCGCCTGGGTGAGATCCGCGAGATGAGTCAGCGCGTCGAAAAAGCTTGCCGAACCGTCCGGCGCGATATTGCCGACCAACGAGACGAGTTGATGATACGGACGAGCCATCGGCCGAATCTGGTTGACCGCCGCACGCAGCGTTCGCCCGGTACCCAGCGCGACGATCAGAGGCTTCGTCGCTGAGAGCGTCTGTTCAAGATAAGCAGCAGCACTCGCTGCCACTCCTGCGACGCCGACGAGATTGCGCGGATCGCTCGGCACCACATCGCAATGCTTCAGCCCATAGTGCTCCGCGAGCTTGGCGGCAAGTTCCATGCAGGCTGCTATCGGATGATCCAGGCGAAAGGTGATCAGATGCTCCGAGAGGGCCATCGAGACGAGCCGTTGCGCGGTCTGGCGCGACACGCCGAGTTTTTGGGCGACCTCGTCCTGCGTGTTGCCGGCGACGTAATAGAGCCAGCCGGCACGCGCCGCATTGTCGAGGCGGTCGCCTTCCGGCTCGAGCTTGAGCGCCTTGCTTCGGGAGCGATGAACGCTGTCCTGCACGATACTGAGCCTGCAAACGGGCCGTCGCCCCTACCCTAGTCGTTCCGAAGAGCCGCCGCCATCGCATCCATGCTTTCAAACACCGGAACGCCGAATTCAACGTCTTTAGAGGGCTCGGCATTGTCCTTGAAGTGACTTCCGCCGACGAACCGCCAGACCGTCATTCCAGCGTTCCGCCCCGCCAAAAGCCCGACCTCGCTGTCTTCGATGACGAGGCACCTCGTTGGATCCGCATCGAAAGCGCGAGCCGCGTGAAGAAAAAGGTCCGGCGCCGGTTTGCCGCGCGCTACCATCGAGGCACAGAATATCCTGCCCTCAAAGAACGGCAGCAAGCCGGTCAGCTCCAGCGACACGGTTGCCCGCTCGATGCTGCTGCTGGTGGCCATGCAGTATGGGCATGTCAGCGATGCGATCAGGTCCTTCACGCCCTCCATGGCGGAGAGTTTGGCTCGATAAACCGCAAAGAGCCTGGCCATAAAATCGGCTTCGAAAGTCTCGGCGAGATCGCGGCCGGTCAGCCGCAAATAATCCGTTTTCACGACCGAAATGGCCCTGCCCAGATAGGTCTTCCGCACATAGCCGATATCAACGTCGACGCCGTGGGTGGCGAGTGTGTCGAGCAGCGTGTGCGTGCTGATGACCTCGCTGTCGACCAGCACGCCGTCGCAGTCGAATATGATCAAATCGAAGGTCGTGGCCATGGCCCGGATTTCCACGCGGGCGAGTCCCGCACCATTTCCAAAAGCAGCTCCGTGGGATAAACGCACGTCCCGGTGCGGCCGGTCCGTCGTGAGAGCCGCTGTTCTATGCCACCTTTGAGCCGCAATGTCGCTTTGACATCCTAATCTTGCCGAGAACAGGACGGAAAATTGGAATGCTGAATGTCGGAATGATCGGAACCGGCTATGTCGGTCTGGTGACGGGCGCTTGCCTGTCGGAGCTCGGGCATCGCGTCGTCTGCGTCGACAAGGACGCGACGAAGATCGCGCAGCTCAGAGCCGGCGAGATGCCGATCTTCGAGCCGGGCCTGCAGGAGCTCGTCGCCGCCAATGTGAGCCGCGGCCAACTCAGCTTTGGGACCGGCATCGACGACGCGGTGGCAAGCGGCGTGGACGTCGTCTTCATCGCGGTCGGCACGCCGACCGAAGAGAATAGCGGCGGCGCCAGTCTCGGCTTTGTCCACACTGCGGTCGAGCAGGTGGCGCGTGCCATCGCCTCGTGCCCCCCGACGCCTCACCAGTTCACGGTGATCGTGACCAAGTCCACCGTGCCGGTCGGCACCAGTCGCAAGCTTGCCGCGATCATCGCCAAGCATCTGCCGGCCGAGCGCTTCGCCATCGCCTCAAATCCGGAGTTCCTGCGCGAGGGCAATGCGATCGAGGACTTCATGGAGCCGGACCGGATCGTCGTCGGCTCGAATTCGGAGCGCGCAAGGCAGATCCTGGAGGAGCTCTATCTGCCGCTGACGCGCAAAGGCAGGCCGCTTGTTGCCACGTCCACCGTAGAAACCGCGGAACTCATCAAATACGCGGCGAACGCCTTTCTCGCCACCAAGGTCACCTTCATCAACGAGCTGGCGCGGCTCTGCGAGGCGGCCGGCGCCGATATCGAGGAACTGGCCGTCGGCGTCGGGCTCGACGACCGCATCGGACCAAAATTCCTGACCGCCGGGCCTGGCTTCGGCGGCTCCTGTTTTCCGAAGGATCTCGTGGCGCTGATCAAGACCGCCAACGACTTCGGCTCGCCGGTGGAGATCGTGGAGACGGTGATTCGCGCCAACGATCGCCACAAGCAGCTGATGGTGCGAAAAATCAGGACCGCGCTCGGAGGCAGCGTCGCCGGGTGCCGGATCGGCGTGCTCGGCCTCGCCTTCAAGGCCAACACCGACGACATGCGCAACGCGCCGGCGCTGACCATCGTGGCGCAGTTGCTGACGGAAGGCGCCACGGTCCAGGCCTACGATCCGGCCGCCGCCGAGCAGGCGAAGGAACTGTTGCCGGACCTTCTGCTGACGGAGAGCATCGAAGAGACCGCATCCGGCGCCGACTGCGTGGTCATCCTCACCGAATGGAGCATCTTTCGTTCGATCGCCTGGCACAAACTTGCTCCGACGATGCGGCGACCGCTCCTCATCGACCTCCGTAACATCTGCGAGCCTAGGGACATTATCCGGCAGGGAATGGAGTACGTGGCGATCGGACGCCCGATCATCCCGCTGTCCTATAGCGCGGCGGCGGAATGAGCCGTGTCGGGGCAAGCTTGAAGCTGGGCTGAGACTGACTACCTCCTAATTCGAGAAACTTGCGCTCGCTTACGCAACGTGGGCGGCGCCGGTGAAGGAGGCTCAGAGCATGAAAATTCCTGGACCCGACCATCCAGTCACGATCGCGCCTAACGCGAAGCGGGTCGTGGTCACGTTCGGCGGCCGCGTCGTCGCGGATACGAAGCGCGCGCTTGCGCTGAACGAGTCGACCTACCCCGCCGTCCAATACATTCCGCGCGAGGATGTCGACATGACGCTGCTGGAGCGGACGGCGCATGGGAGCGAATGCCCCTACAAGGGTCACGCCAACTACTACAGCCTCCGCGCGGACGGGCGCGCCGCCGACAACGCGGTGTGGACCTACGAGTCGCCATACGAGGCCGTGGCGACGATCAAGGACCACCTCGCCTTCTATCCGAACCGTGTGGACAGCATCGAAGAGCGTCCCGCCTGACCGGCGGCAGCGCCAACCACAACTTTCGCATACCGAAAAAACCGTCGATCACCGAAATTGCTGTCGGTTTTCGCGGCTGAGCGCTAAGCTGCCTTCAAGGACGGGGCGCCTCGAAAAAAGCCTCGTTCAAAACGGGGGGGGAGCGCTCCATGGGCCGTGTCGGGCGCCAGTCGCCTATTCCTGCGAAAGCACAAAGCTTCAACGAAGACTTCGACATCGTGGTCGCAGGCGCAGGCGGCGTCGGCCTCGCCTCGGCGTGTTTCGCCTCATGGCTCGGCAACAAGGTGCTCGTGCTCGAGAAGGCCGACCAGATCGGCGGCACGACCCTGAAGGCTGCCTTCTGGTACTGGGTGCCGAACAACGAGCCGATGCGCGCCCTTGGCATCGTCGACAAACGCGACGACTGCATCCGCTACATGGCGCGCCTGTCGCGTCCCGAGGTCTACAATCCCGATGCTCCCCGCTTCGGCATGAGCCAGTGGGAATACGACGCCTGTGCCGCGATCTATGACAATGCTTCAGTGGCGACTGAGCTTCTCGCCAAGAAGGGCGCGCTGGAATACCGCCACGTTGCCGGCGTGCCGGACTACTGGGCGGAGCTCCCCGAAGACAAGGCCCCGACGGGGCGCGTGCTCGTCACCAAACAGGCGCGCGATTCCATGTCGGACGGCGGCGTGCATGCAGTGCGTACGTTGGCCGCGGCGGCAAAGAAGGCTGGCACCGATATCCGCACCGGCCATCGCGTGCAGCGCGTCATCGTCAACGACGCTGGCGCGGTCATCGGCGTCGAAGCCGACAATGCCGAGGGCAAGACACAGCGGTTCAAGGCGCGCAAGGCGGTGATCTTCGCGACCGGCGGCTTCACTCACGACGCCGAGCTCCGCAAGAACTTTCTGAGCCAGCCGGTCTTGGGCGGCTGCGCCGCCGCGACTAACGAGGGCGACTTCGTCCACATCGGCTCGGCGGCCGGCGCGAATCTTCGCAACATGAACTACGCTTGGATGTGTCCGATCCTGCTCGAAAAGGCGTTGAAGAAAGACCCTTCGCTGATCGGGACCTTCTCGCCCTCCGGCGACTCGATGATCTATGTCGACAAAACCGGGCGGCGGGTGACCAACGAGAAGCTCGCTTACAACGAGTCGGCACAAAAATTCTTCGAATGGGATCCGGTCAAGTCTGAGTATCCAAACCTTGTCCTGATGGCGATCTGGGACCAGCGCAGCCAGGAAAATTCGGCGAGCGACGAATACGGCCGCTTCATCGTGCCGAAGGGCAAGGACGACAGCCACGTCATCCGGGGCAAGACCTGGGAGGCGCTCGTCACCAACATCAAGAAGCGATTGAAGCAATATACCGGCGAGACCGGCGGCCTGAAACTCTCGCCGGATTTCGCGAAAAACCTGAAGACCACCATCTCGCGCTTCAACGGCTTTGCGAGGAAGGGCAAGGACCTCGATTTCCAGCGTGGCGAGCGGCAGGTGGAGCTGCTCTTCAACGGGGCGACGGCGGCGAAGACCGGCAAGAACCCGACCATGTATCCGATCAGCAGCACGGGGCCCTACTACGCCGCGCTCCTGACGGGCGGCAACCTCGACACCAAGGGCGGTCCCGCGACAAACGCCAACGGCCAGGTTCTCAACGCGATCGGCGAGCCGATTCCCGGCCTCTACGGCGCTGGAAACTGCGTGGCCTCGGCGTCCGCCCGCGCCTACTGGGCCGGCGGCGCAACGCTCGGGCCGTTCCTGGCTTTCGCCTATCTCGCCGCTAATTCGGCAAATCGCGAGACAGTGAAGTAGGACGCCAAGCGTCGGCCTGTATTTTTTGGAAGGAGACGAAGAAATGGCATTGACGACCCAGACGATGACCGACGAACAAAGGAAGTCCGTCGCGATCGAATACCTGAAAGCCTTCGACAATGGCGGGGTGACCTCGACCGGCGGCTCGATCCTCGACCTCTTCGACGAGCACGCGCAGGTCTACTTTCCGAAGTGGGGTCTCGCCAACGGCAAGGCGGAGATCGGCCAGTGCTTCGGCGACGTCGGCGGCACGCTGAAGTCGATCGTCCACCACTATTCACACTTCAACTACATCTTCTCGGGCGGCGATATGGTCGTGGTCGAAGGCACGAGCCACGGCGAGCACAAGGACGGTCCATGGCGCGCCGGCAATCCCGAATGGGCCGCCGGCCGCTGGTGCGACGTGTTCGAAATCCGCGACTGGAAGATCCAGCGGTGCTTCATCTACCTCGACCCCGATTACGCCGCCAAGGATACGGCACGCTATCCGTGGCTGAAGGACAAGAAGTAAGGCGAACGACCCTGCTCTCGCTGCAGGCCAAAAAGACAACCACATGGAGGAATGCATGAATCGGACATGGAAATGCGCCGCATCCGGTATCGCCGGCGCGGTCCTGGCGCTCGCCGGAGCCTCGGCTCAGGCGGCAACGTCGGAAGAACTGCAAATGAAGTCGCTCGGCACGACGGAAAACATCAATGCAGTGGTGGCCGAGTCGTTCAAGCGGGCGGCCGCCGGCCTGACGCCCGAGCAGCGCGAGCTCGCCATGAAGTGCTGGAAGGACTCGGTCTGCGAGACCGGACAGGGCGATGTCACCGTGGCGCTCGCCGACGGGTTTGGCGAGAACGTCTGGCGCCAGGTCACCAAGATGGAGTTCATCGTCGAGGCGCTGAGCTACCCGAACATCGCGAAGATCATCTACACGTCCGGCCGCAATGATCCGACGAAGGCGATCTCGGACCTGCGCAGCCTGATCGCGCAGAAGGTCAACGTCATCGTCGTCTTCGCCGACGCCAGCACTGCGCTGCTTCCGACCATCAAGGAAGCGACGGAAGCCGGCATCACGGTCGTCCTCCATAACGGCACCTACGTTGGCGGCGAACCAGGCAAGGATTATCTGACGACCGTCAGCGAAAATCTCTGCGATCTCGGCTCGGGCATGATCAAAGCCGTCGCCCAGGGCACACAGGGGAAGGAGGCGGTTTCTGTCGTCGAGCTCGGCGGCACGCCCGGCAACGGCCTCAGCGCCGGATGGCAGAAGTGCTCGGACGAAGAAATCGCGAAGAACCCGAACATGACGCTTCTCGGCAAGGCCGACACCAACTGGACGCAGGAAGGCTCGTTCCAGGCGATGTCGGGCTTCCTCGCCCAGAACGACAGCGTCGACGGCGTCGTCTACGAATATGCCGACGGCTTCCGCGGCGGTCTCCGCGCCTGGCAGGAGGCCGGCAAGGAGCCGAACGTCGTGGTCGCGCTGCGCACCGACGAGCAAGGGCTGTTCTGCGACTGGGAGGCGGCCAACGATCCGGACTTCAAGATCTATTTTGCGTCGGGTCATAACTTCCAGTCGGGCGTCGCGCTCACCGCCGGGATGATGCACCTCGCCGGCCAGGAAGTACCAACGGTCGTGGACATTCCCTTCCGCTTCAGGCCGGTGACGAAGGGCATGTGCAATCCTGATCTGCCGCTCGACGCTTCGGTGTCAACGCGGCTTGACGGCGATATGCTGAAGGCGATGTTCGCCAAGTAAGCGAAACGACAGTCGTCTCGACATGCAGGCGGGCGCGGACTTCGGTTCGCGCCCGCGCCTTGGGCAAAGGGGCCAATAAGAGGGGTGCATGGCCGCGGCCTCGCTCAAAATAACGGATCTCTCGAAACGCTATCCCGGGGTTCAGGCGCTGAACCGGGTCAGCCTCGAATGCCGGCCGGGAGAAATCCACGCAATCGTCGGTGAAAACGGTTCCGGCAAGAGCACCCTCCTTGGCATCGCCAGCGGCGCCGTTGTGCCGGATGCGGGAATCGTCACGATCATGGGCCGCCCCCTCGCCGCGGCCGACCCGCTGCTCGCGCGACGTCTCGGACTTGCCACTGTCTACCAGGACGACTCGCTCGTCCGCGAGCTGACGGTCGCCGAAAACCTCTATCTTGGTGCTGCGCAACGCTGGGTCGCGATCGCCGGCAAGAACGAATGGGCGGAGCGGCTGCTTGCGACCTATGACCTCGACATAAGACCGGAGGCACTGGTGGCGGCTCTCAGCCCGTCGCAGCGGCAGTTCCTCGAGATCGTCAAGGCCCTCGCCGCCGAGCCGAAGGTGCTCCTGCTCGACGAGCCGACCTCGACCCTCGATCTTCCCGGTGTCGAAAAGCTCGCGGGCATCATCCGCCGCATCACCGCGGAAGGCACCGCCGTCGTCTATGTCAGCCACCGGCTTCCGGAGGTTCTCGCTCTCGCCGATCGCGTGACGATCCTGCGCGACGGAGAGGGCCAGGGCACCTACGACGTCAGCGCCACGCTATCCGAGCGCGATCTCATCGCGCTGATGGTCGGGCGGCCGATCGAAGCCGAGTATCCCGCGAAAAGGCAGGCCGATATCGAAGCCGCGGGCGTGGCCTTCTGGGCCGCGGGCCTCAGCGGCGCGCGCTTTCACAACGTCAACCTGCATGTCCACCGCGGCGAGATTCTCGGGTTCGCAGGCGCCGAAAGTAACGGACAGAGGGAGACGCTGCGCGCGCTTGGACGGGTTGAGGAGGCGAGCGGCCATCTCTACTGCGGCGGCAAGGAGGTGAAGCTCGGCGGGCCGCGCGAGGCATTCGACGCGGGCATCATGTCGCTCAGCGCCGACCGCTCGCAGGAATCGATCTTCGCCGCCCTCGGCGTTCGCGAGAACATGACCGTCCAGGTTCTGGAACAGTTCGCCTCGGCAGGAATGGTTTCGGCGCCGAGGGAACGCACAGCCGCCGCCGCGCTGGTCGAGCAGCTGAGCATAGCCACGCCCACGCTCGACAAGCCGATCAGCGGCCTCTCCGGCGGCAACCAGCAGAAGGCGGTCTTGGCGCGGAGTTTTCTGCACAATGCGAAAGTAGTGCTTATCGACGAACCCACCCAGGGCGTCGACGCCAAGGCGCGTTTCGATATCTACCGCGCGATCCGAGCCAAGGCCGAGCAGGGAGTCGCTTGCATCATCAATTCGTCGGATGCCCTGGAGCTCGCCGGGCTTTGCGACCGCGTCTTCGTCTTCTCGCGCGGGCGCGTCGTGCGCGAGCTGGTGGGTGGCGCGATCAGCGAGGAGCGCATCGTCTCCTCGTTTCTGACCGCGAGGGAAATTGCCGAGAAGACGAAAGCCGAGGCCGCCGCGCCAAAAGCGGTAGCTCGGCTCTCCTTCGGCGCGCTCCGCAAGGCTGTCGCCGACCGCAGCAACGCATGGTGGGCTCCGCTGGCGTTCCTCGTGCTCCTGACGCTCGCCGTCGGCGGCTATGCCACCTTCGAATCCGACGTTTTCCTGACGGCGCTCAACATCCGCCATATCCTGCTCGCGACCGCTCCGCTGGCGCTCGTTACCATGGCGCAATTCAACGTGCTGATGGTGCGCGGCTTCGACATTTCCGTCGGCGCACTCATGAGCCTGACGGTCGTGCTCGCCTCCTTCATCATCGCCGCGGAGATGGGCGGAGGCGCCCTCCTCCTCGGAATCATCGTGTGTCTGGCCGTCGGCGCGGCCGTCGGGCTGGTGAACGGCGGCATGGTGCGCTTCGTCGGCGTCAACGCGGTGATCACGACCATCGCCACGCTCAGCGTCCTGCAGGGTCTTGCGCTTTACGGTCGACCGTCGCCGCTCGGCAGCATCAGCCCGGAGTTCAACGAGCTGCTGCAGACGCGGATAGGTTCCGTCCCGGCCTCGATCTTCGTCATCCTCGCCGCCGCGGTCCTCGGCGACATCTGGCTCTACAACACGCGGAGCGGTCTCCGGCTGCGCGCCGTCGGCTTTCGCGAGGAGGCGGCGAAGCGGAACGGCGTCCGCCTGAACGTCGTGTATCTCCGCGCCTACCTTCTCTCCGGCGTGCTCGCTGTCGTCGCCGGGTTTTTCCTCGCCTCCGAGGTGGGCTTCGGGCATCCGACCGTCGGATCGAGCTACACGCTGACCAGCATCGCGGCGGCAGTCCTCGGCGGCGCGTCGCTCGTCGGCGGGCGCGGCTCGTTCGTCGGCGCGATTCTCGGGGCTCTGTTCTTCACCCTCATCGTCAACATCATCACGCTTCTTGGAATGAGCACAGCCGTCGGGATCATCGCCAGCGGCGCGCTCACGCTCTTCGCCGTGTTCCTCTATTCCGGCTGGCAACCGCTCAAGCGGGTGTGGACGCGTATCCGTGCGGCAATCCGGTCGCTGCAAAGAGCGGTCCAGAGATCATGACGGCGCCCGCGGAAACGCCCGTCGAAACCGGCGCCATCGCTCGATTTGCGAGCCTGCCCCGCGTCCAGATGCGGTTCGTGGCGATATGGCTGGCTTTCCTGGCACTCATCGCTCTCGGTGGGATCGTCGCGCCGCGAAGCCTCCTACCTTCGGCCTTCCTCGCCACCGTTCCGCTGGCGGCCTTTCTGATCATCACGGCGACAGGCGAAGCTCTCGTCCTGATGTCGCGCGGCATCGATCTCTCGATCCCCGCGATCGTCACGCTGTCGAGCACGATCCTGCTTGGCTTTTCCAGCGGGCGAGACGAGGACATCCTGGTGGCGGTCGTCGCCGCGCTTCTCTTTGCCGTGGCGGTTGGCCTGATCAACGGCACGCTCGTCGCGATCCTCAAGCTGAACGCGTTGATCGTCACACTCGCGGTAGGCGCCATCACCACCGGCGCCACACTCTGGTACCGAGAATCGCTTCCGGCGGAATCGCGGGTGCCGCCGGCGCTCGCCGACTGGGGCGGCTCCCGCATTCTCGGCCTCAATGTCTCCGTGTGGGTCGCGTTCGCACTCGTTGCCGCGCTGACGATCGTCCTGCGCAAGTCGACACTGGGCCGCCGATTCTCCGCGGTCGGCGCCAATCCGCAAGCGGCGTGGGTGGCCGCAATCAACGTTCCCGCCTACCAGATTGCCGCCTTCGCCATTGCCGGGCTGCTCTACGGCATTGCCGGCATCCTGCTTTCCGCCTTCATCCGCAACCCGACCCTCCTCGTCGGCGACCCGTATCTCCTGGCGCCCATCGCTGCCGCCGTCCTCGGCGGCACCGCCATCACCGGCGGCGTCGGCAGCATGGTCGCGGTCGCCGGGGCAGCGCTCTTCCTGACGCATCTCGGACAGATTCTGAAAATGCTCGGCCTGTCGACCGCACTCCAGCTGGTCATCCAGGGCGTCGCGATCGCGCTTGGGATGGCGCTCGCCGAATCGAAGTTTTCGCTGACGAAGATTTTCAGGCGCGAGCGGTAACCCTCTCCCAGAGGGAGAGGGTCGCGCGCGTAGAAGCTCAGAACGAGCCGAACCCGCTTTTCAGCGGAACCGCACGGACATCCCTCAGGAGCTCGACGAAGCCCTGAGCCTGATGCTCAGCGACGCGGCGACCTTTTTCGGCTGTCGCGGCGGACGCGTTGCCGACGACGCCGTGCGGATTGAGGTCGCTCGCGATCCAGGCGAAGGCGTGCGTGCCGGTCGGCCCGAGATGTTTGAACTCCGACTCAGTTCTCGCTGCGAGCGAAGGAAAATCCTCTGCCTTCGTCATATCGACCAGGTCTGAACGAAAATGCAGCATCAGCGACGTCTCGACCTCGCCGCCGTGGATGCCGTGGCGCCGCTCGACGTCAGAGAACATCGCATCGGGAACTCCGAAGCGCGACCAGCTCGTCTTCACCGCGAGCATTTTGGCGCGAACGCGAAGCTCGCGGGCGACGATCCCCATGATCTCTTCGTTGCCGCCGTGCGAATTGACGAAGACGAGTTTTCTCACGCCGGCGCGATGCACCGAAAGACCCAGTTCAGTCCACGCCTCGATCGCGACCGCCGCGGGAAGCGTCAGCGTGCCCGGCGCATGAAGATGCTCGTTCGATTTGCCGACCGCCTGGATCGGCAGGCTGCGGACGTCGAGGTCGGGCGGCAGCATCGCGGCGACCGTCATCAGCATTCCTTCCGCGATCAGCGTGTCGGTGCCGAGCGGCAGATGCGGACCGTGCTGCTCGACCGCGGCAAGTGGCAGGATCGCAATCGTGGAGTCGGCGTCGATGTTACCGAACTCCGTCGTCCGGAACTCGGCCCATCGGAGCCGTCGCCGTGCTGCTTCGGTCACCGGATGTTCCTCATGCCGGCCCCACCGCAATGACCTCGACCTCGATCTTGAATTCGGGCCGCGAAAAGCCGGAGACGATCACCAGCGTCGAAGCTGGCGGCGGATCGCCGGCCAGCCGATCGCGCACCGCCATGTAGGGTCCCATATGCGCCCTGTCGGTGACGAAGGCATTGATGCGGACGATATCGGCGAGCGTGAGCCCCGCCTCGGCAAGAATTGCCGCGATATTGGCGAAACAGAGCTCCGCCTGCTCCCCCGCATCCTTCGGCACCCGATCGTCGGGCGCGACCCCAAGCTGGCCAGAACAAAAAACGAGGCGATGCCCCGCCGGCACTTCCACACCGTGGCTGTAACGCGCGAAGGGCGGGCGGATCGAGGCGGGCGTGAGCGGGCGGAGCATGTCAGCTTCGGAAAATGCGTCGCCACGCTACGATTGCCGGGCCGGCCGTGACAAGTGCGACTGACCAGACGCGGGCGGACATGTGGTCTAGATTGCGCCGCAGTAAAAGGATGAAATGCCGTTGCGATAACGCCACCCTAGGGAGCCAGTAAATGGAAACCGATAAGGTCTTCGCGGGTCCGGTCCCACAGCTTTACGACCGCCATCTCGGTCCGATCCTGTTTCAGCCGTTCGCGGAAGTCGTGGCCAAGCGACTCAGTGAAACCGACCGAGACATCCTCGAAACCGCTGCCGGCACTGGTGTCGTAACCCGCGCGATCGCGGCTGCGGTGCCGAAGAGCGCCATCCTGGCCACAGATCTCAATCAGGCAATGCTCGACGTAGCGGCCGAGAAGACGAAAGCGGGTGATTTGAAGTGGCAACAAGCGGACGCTCAGTCCCTACCCTTAGAGGCGGGGTCGTTCGACGTCGTGGTCTGCTGTTTCGGCATCATGTTCATGCCGGACAAGCAGGCCGCCTATAGCGAAGCGCGACGCGTGCTACGTCCCAAGGGCCGCTTCATCTTCACGGTCTGGGACCGCATCGAAACGAATCCGCTCATGCACATCGCGGACGCGACGGTCGCGGGACTGTTTCCGGAAAACCCGCCTCACTTTCTTGCCCGGACGCCCTGCGGGTGCAACGACAAGGCAAAGATCGAGCGGGAACTGCGGGAGGCCGGCTTTACCTCCGTTCGGATCGAGGAAGTGCAGAAGGAAACCGACGTGTCATCGGCGGGGGAGCCGGCAATGGGTCTTTGCCAGGGTACACCGCTGCGCGGCGAGATCGAGGCGAGTGACCCGAAAGGGCTCGCTCGTGCGACCGATGCTGTTGCGGCCGCAATACGAAAGCGTTTCGGCAATGGCCCGTTCCGCGCGCCAGTGCAGGCGCTACTGGTAACGGCGTCATAGATTCGACCGCGGGGGCTGCCGCTTTCTTGTGCGGCTCCGTTGCCCTAAAGTGCCTGATTGCGGGGTGATCGAGCGTGTTCCAGGCGGCCGGAGCGACCGGTCGGCAGGCTCCGTGGCATGCCTCTTGCGACGCCGGAGGATTGGCTTTGGCGCGCCGCGAGGGGACGCGGCGAAGCTCACGTTCCAATGGAAAACGTGGCAATAGTCCCCTGCCACGACAGGGAAGGCGGAGAACAATCCACATGCGCGCTCTCAGGACTCTTACACTCGGTCTCGCCGCAGGCGCGGCCGCGCTTGTTTTTGCCGGCCCGGCGCTGGCGCTCGACGAGATCACTTTCGGCACCAACTGGGTCGCCGAACCTGAACACGGCGGCTTCTATCAGGCGGCGGCCGACGGCACCTACGAAAAGTACGGCCTCAAGGTGAACATCATCGCCAAGGCCGACCAGGCGATGCTCTTGGGCGGAAAAATCCAGTTCTACATGCAGGGCAATCTGCTCGGGACGTTCTCGGCGGTCGAGCAGGGCGTGCCGGTCATGGAGGTCGCGGCGATGTTCCAGAAGGACCCGCAGATCATCATGGCGCATCCGGAGGCCGGCCTGAAGGAGTTCGCCGACCTCGCCAAGCTGAAGTCGCTCTTCGTCGGCGACGATCTCTACGTCACCGGCTATCAATGGATGAAGGCGGCCTATCCCGGCATCACCGACGAACAGCGGAAGCCGTACAATTACAGCGTCGCGCCTTTCCTCGCCGACAAGGAATCGGGCCAGCAGGGCTATGTGACCTCGGAGCCCTTCGCGGTGATGAAGGAAGGCGGCTTCGAGCCGACGGTCTTCCTCCTGGCCGACGCCGGCTACACCACCTACTCAACCATGATCGAGGGCATGGCCGACTACGTCGCCGCCAATCCCGACATCACCAAGCGCTTCGTCGAGGCCTCGATCATCGGCTGGTACAACTACCTTTACGGCGACAACACATCCGCCAACGACTGGATCAAGAAAGACAACCCGGACATGTCAGATGAACAGATCGCGTTCACGATCAAGCAGCTGAAGGACTACGGCCTGCTCGTCTCTGGCGAGGCGGAGGGTGGGGGCATCGGCTGCTTCTCCGACGCCGGCGTAAAGGCCTTTTACGACAAGATGGTCGAGGCGAAGGTCGTCAAGGCTGACCTGGATCTCTCGAAGGTCTACACGACCGAGTACGTCTGCCAGGGTCTCGGCAAGGAGCTGGTGAAGTAAGCTCCATACTTTCGAAGCGATCGGGCGGGCGGGGGCCGGCGACGGCTCGCGCCCGCAGTTGACCGAGAAGCAGCGTCAGAGGAACGAAGAGCGGGTGCCGACGCCGATCCCCCGACCCTCTGCCTTGCCAACAGCGCCGAGGGGCGTCGCTCCTTCCGGCAGGCCACTCGTTTCGCTCAGGTCGATCTCCAAGACGTTTTCGAACGGCACGCTGGCGCTCCAGGATATGTCGCTAGATGTCGGCCGGGGCGAGTTCATCAGCCTCCTCGGCCCTTCCGGCTGCGGCAAGTCGACGGTGCTTCGCATCGTCGCGGGCCTCGGCGAACCCACCTCCGGCAGCATCGAGTGGCCGGGCGCCGGATCCGACGCGACGGCGCGGCATCAGCACGAGATCGGCTTCGTTTTTCAGGATCCGACCTTGATGCCGTGGGCGACCGTGTTCTCCAATGTCTGGCTGCCGCTCCGCCTCAAGGGACAGTCGCGCTCCGCCGCGCGCGAGCAGGTGATGGAGGCGCTCCGCATGGTCGGCCTCGACGCTTTCGCGCATGCCTATCCGCGCGAATTGTCCGGCGGCATGAAGATGCGCGTATCGATCGCCCGCGCGCTCATCATCAAGCCAAAGCTTCTTCTCATGGACGAGCCCTTTGCCGCGCTCGACGAAATCACCCGCTTCAAGCTCAACAACGATCTCCTCGAACTTTGGGAGCGCTTCGGCTGGACGGTGATCTTCGTCACCCATTCGGTCTTCGAGTCGG
>CAYTTC010000010.1:0-65332 GCA_964440525.1 uncultured Propylenella sp.
TCCAAAGGTTGAAAGCGATTCGCTCCAGATCGGCCTCGGGCACGGCAAGCGCGGTTTCGCTGGCCGCCAGCTGGCGGCCGAGCCGATCGCCGCTTTCCCCATCGCGCGGCACGAGATTCAGCGCCGCAAAAGCCGCGTTTCTAGGGGTTGCGTTCCTGGAGGTCACGTTTTCGTCAAGCATGAGGCCCGCCTCCATTAAGCGGAAGAATGCCGTTCGACTCCCAGCCCCATGGCCGGCACGCACTTTTTGCACGCCCGCCGAGTCGCGAGGCTGACCCCAAAGCGGGGCAACTCTGTGGCAGCGATGAGGAAATCAGGCGCGGCCTGAACGGCGCGTGAATAAGCTGTGAATAAGCGAGGAGGTGCGGGCCCCCGCGCTGCGGCAGAGGCTATTCCTCCGGCTCCGTCGTGAAGAGCAGCGGATAGCCCAGCTTGCGGCCGGCATCCGTTCCTTCGGTCGCCTTGGTTTCGGCAACGTCCCTTGTAAAGACGGCGACGACGCATGCGCCGCGTCTATGTGCGGTGATCATCACGCGATGCGCCTGATCCTCGCTCATGCGGAACACGCCCTTCAGCACCGTGACGACGAACTCGCGCGGCGTGAAGTCGTCATTGACGAGAATGACTTTGTGCAGCTTCGGCCGCTCTGTCTTCGGCTTGGTCTTGGTGCGCGGCTTGATCTCGATGTTGCTCATCGAGCAATTCTACTCCTGACGACGGCAGCGGCAGAAGCACGTTGCTGACGCAGGCCGGAAGCGCTTTCTTCCGAAGGGCATTCTGCTTAACCTCCCGCACGGGAAAGGGCGCGGGGGCCTCAGCGCAACGCCCATCGCCAAAGCAAGTAGACTTCGCCGATCGCGAACAACGATCCGAAGATCAGCTTGTTGTATCGCGCGAGCCATGCCGGAAGAAAGATGTCGAAATTGTCGGATCGATCCTTCGTGTAGCGCTCGGCCACTCCGGTCAGCGGACAGCGGAGGCGGTTGGCAGCGAGGATCAGGATCTCGACCCAGACGAGGAGGCTAAGCCATAGGGCAGAGCGAAGGCTTCCCAACCAAGTGACGAGCGGTATCGCCACGATCGCTGAGGCGAACACCGCCCAGGCGATCGTATGCACCATCCGGATGCGCCACAGCGCGCGATGGCACCCGGCGGGATCATCAGGCATGGGGATCCGCCTGTCCCGATCAATCCATCGCCGCCTTGATCTTCTCCGCCTGCTCCTTGAGCATGTTCGAATCCGCTATGCCGCCTGCATGTGGCTTCAGCGGAACGCCCTCGAACCGCGGGATGATGTGGAAGTGCGTGTGGAACACCGTCTGGCCCGCGGCCGGCTCGTTGAACTGCATGACAAGGACACCCGGCGCATCGAAGGCCTGCTTCACGGCGCGGGCGACGCGCTGCACTGTCAGGATAGCGCGCTTCAGATCCTCCTCGCCGATATCGAGGATGTTCCGCGACCGCCCCTTCGGAATCACCAGCGTGTGGCCCTCTCCCTGTGGCATGACATCCATGATGACGAGGACATGCTCGTCCTCGAACACCTTCGTAGACGGCAACTCGCCGCGGAGGATTTTGGCGAAGATGTTGCTTGCGTCATAGGTGGGGGTCGTCATTCACGAACCTCGTAACTTATCGCGGGCCGCCACTGTTACGGAATGGGTGCCCGGATCAAGTCCGGGCATGACGACAAGAGAAGGCATGCATCACCCCGTGGCATCCCCTCGTGCATCTTCCTCATGCCGAAAAGGCGCGTGCTCGGCCAGGACCTCGCCCTGCAACGCGATCTCTTGGCGCTCGGCTTCGAGATAATTCGCCACCGCGCGGCGGAAATTCGGGTCGGCGATGTAGTGCGCCGAATGCGTGGTTTTGGGGAGATAGCCGCGCGCTAGCTTGTGCGCGCCCTGCGCGCCGGCCTCGACGCGCTTCAGGCCGTGCGCCAGCGCGAAGTCGATTGCCTGGTAATAGCAGACCTCGAAATGCAGGCAGGGGTGCTCCTCGACCGCCCCCCAATAGCGGCCGTAGAGCGCGTCGGACCCGATGAGGTTCAACGCGCCGGCGATCCAGCGCCCGTTCCGCTTCGCCATGATGAGGAGAATTTTTTCCGCCATCCGCTCGCCGAGGAGCGAGAAGAAGCGGCGGTTCAGATAGGGCTGGCCCCATTTTCGCGAGCCGGTGTCTATATAGAACTCGAAGAAGGAATCCCAGGCGGCTTCGGTCACGTCGCGTCCCGTCAGCCACTTGATCTCGATGCCAGTGCCGAGGGCATCGCTCCGCTCCTTGCGGATCGCCTTTCGCTTGCGCGAGGTGAGCGCGGCGAGGAACCCGTCGAAATTCCCAAAATTTTCGTCGGTCCAGTGGAACTGCTGGTCGGTGCGGCGGAGGTATCCCATGTCGGCGAGAAGCGCGCCGTCCTCCTCCGGCAGGAAGGTCACATGCCCGGAGGAGACGCCCATGCGGCGCGTCATCTCGATGAGGCCCGCCGCCATCATCCGCTTGCGCTCCGCCTCGCCGGGTCCAGGTCGGGTCAGGATGCGCGGCCCGGTCACCGGCGTAAAGGGGACGCTCACCTGCAGCTTTGGGTAATAGCGCCCGCCGGCCCGCTCGAAGGCCTCGGCCCAGCCCCAGTCGAAGACGTATTCGCCTTGCGAATGCGATTTCACATAGCAAGGCATGACTGCGCTCGGCTTCACGCTGTCCGAATCCAAATCGGCATTTTCGATCAAAATCGCATGCCGCGGTGTCCATCCGCTGCGATTTGAGACCGTGCCAGAGCGCTCGAGCGCCTCCAGAAAGTCCCACGATACAAACGGGTTATAGGGCTTGGCTGCAGCGGGTCCTGAGTTCAACGCAGCAGCCGCAACGACGTGGCCGTTGTCCCAGCCGGGGTTGGCGCAGGAATCCCAAACACTTCGGTCGATCTCGGCGAGGCCGGAGAGCAGCCTGATTGACGGCGTGGGTGTCGTTGTCGCGCCCATGTCCGAGAGCTTAGGGGCAAAAGGCGACGGCGCAATTGCGCCTTCTGCCGCTGGAGCAGATCATGCTCAAACAGAATGGGACTCTAGGGCGCGAAACCCTCGAAAGTGATCTGATCCGCCCACGTTTTTGCCTTCTGGAACTGGGACTTGGTGCGCACCGTCCAGCAGATCAGCGGGATGCTGAGGAGCCGGCGGGCGATGATCGGCATCGGCGTCGGCAGATCGTCGATAGCGTAGCAAACGAACTCGACGCCGAGGTTTAGCGCGGTTTTCAGATGTCGCGGCCCCTCCCGCCAGCCGCCCGCCGCGATGAGCCCGCGCGGAAGATTCGGGTCGGCGGCCTTCACCTCGGCGAGCAATGCCGGCTCGAACGACATCAGCGCGGCCGGGCCGGCGTAGCGCTTCAGGCGCTCCACCACCTCCCAGGCAAGGCCCGCGTCGCGACCAGGAATGTGCTTCAGCTCCATGACGAGGGACACACGCCCCGCGGCCAGCGCCAGCAGCTCGTCGAGCGTCGGAATCCACTCGCCGGTGCCGGCAACCCGCAGATCGCCGAGCTCGGCGGCCGTCCTGTCGCGGACCGAGCCGGGCTCTCCCGTCAGCCGCTCGAGGTCGTGGTCGTGGAACACGACAGGGACGCCGTCGGCGGAGACCTGCAGGTCGCATTCGACGGCATAGCGGGCGTCGACCGCGGCATCGAAGGCGGCGAGCGTGTTCTCCGGCCGCCCGCGCTGAATGTCATGATAGCCGCGGTGGGCGATCGGGCGCGCCGTGAGCCACCGCAGCCGGTCCCGCGTCATGTCGCTCTCTCAGGCGACGGTGACGATGGCGGTGTCGTCCATTGCTTTATCCCCCGAGGAAGGCGTACGGGATCGCTGGCTATTCATCAAGCGTCATTAGGGTTATCGGCTAGCGAGCGGATCCGCCGACGCCGCGCTTTCGCCGCAGTCTGGAGTTCAATGACCTCATGACGTTATCGAGATTCATTCATTTTGCGCTTGTGCCGCTGGCGGTGGCGTCGAGCGGGGCGTACGCCCAGACGGCGCTGTCGCTCCGCAACATCATCGCGCCGCACCGCGCCGTCTACGACATCAGCCTGGCGCGCACCGAACAAGGCTCCGGCGTATCGAGCGCCAAGGGTCGCATGGTCTTCGAGGTCACGGGCAGTGCCTGCGAAGGCTACCGCATGCGCCAGCGCATGGTCGTCAATATCGGCGACGAAGAGGGAAATCTCGGTCTGCTCGACTTTCAGATCAGCACCTTCGAGTCAGGCGATGGCGACGTCTACAACTTCGATTCGCGAACGACATTGAACGAGGAGGTGGTCGAGGTGGTCGAAGGAGAGGCGCGGCGGACCGGCTCCAAGATCGAGGTCAGTCTGAAACAGCCCTCCGAGAAAAAAGTCTTGCTGGATAGCGGCGTGCTGTTCCCGAGCCAGCACCTCCAGGCCATCATCGACGCAGCGGTCGCCCACCGCAAATTCCTTTCCGCCGACATTTACGAGGGCGCCGGCACGGGCGAAGGGAGCGACGCCGCCGCGGCCGCGATCGGCGGCGCGATGCCGATCGGCGTCGACAGCCCGCTCAGGGACGGCATTCGCCGTTGGCCGGTCTCCGTCGGCTATTTCGAGCCGACGAAGGCGACCGACAACGGGCTCGGCGAGGAATTGCCGACCTATCAGATGAGCTTCACGCTCTACGAGAACGGCGTGACAAACGATCTGGTGATGGACTACGGCGACTATGCCCTGTCTGGCTCGCTGGAAAAGATCGAAGCACTCGCGAAGCCCGACTGCGCCTCACGCTGAGCGTTTTCCGCCAGAGCGCTTCGCCGAAAATGTGAGCCCCAGCGCGAGCCCGTCGGGACCGAAGCGGTCACGAATCTCATCCATGGCACGTTCGGCCCTGGCGCGCTTTTCCGCTCCCGCATCGAGCAGATCCGGCGGCTCCACGAGCCCCGCCTCGCCAAGCTCGGCAACACCGATGCCGATGAGCCGGAAGCGCGTCCCGTCGAGCTCTTTCACGAGAAGGCTTTGGCCCGCGCGGAAGATACGGTCGGCGAGGTCGGTGTGGACATCGAGGCGGACGTTCCGGGTGCGCAGGCGAAATTCCCCGGTCTTCAGCTTGAGCACGACAACCCGCCCAGAGATGCCTTGCCGCTTCAGCCGTTCTGAGACGCGCTCAGACAGGCGGCGTAGGATCGGGAGCAGCTCGGCCGCATTGGCAAGATCCCGATCGAACGTTGTCTCAGCCGAAACGCTCTTCGCCTTTCGCTCGGGAACGACAATGCGGTCGTCCTCTCCGTGCGCCAGGCGGGCAAGCCTGATCCCGATGCTGCCGTAGCGCTTTGCGAGGTCGCGTTCGTCGCGTTTCTGCAGATCGGCGATGCGGGTGAGCCCGTCGCGGGCAAGCCGCTCCTGCATCTTCTTGCCGACGCCCCAGATGACCGAAACCGGCTGCGACGCCAGGAAGGGGAGAGTCTCCGCCCGCCCGATCGCCGCAAAGCCACGCGGCTTGTCGAGATCGGATGCGATCTTGGCCAAAAACTTGTTGTGGCTCAGTCCGATCGACACGCTGACGCCGATCTCGCTTTCGACGCGCTGCTGGAAACGGGCGAGGGTGAGGGCCGGCGGCGCGTGGTGCAGCCGGTCGGTGCCGGTCAGATCGAGAAACGCCTCGTCGATCGAAAGCGGCTCGACGGCCGGCGTCAGGGCGAGCATCAACTCGCGCACATCACGCCCGACGCGCGCGTATTTCGCCATGTCGGGGACGATGACGACCGCGTGGGGGCAGGCCTTCAGCGCCTTGAACATGGGCATGGCCGAGCGGACGCCGAACGTCCGCGCGACGTAGCATGCCGTCGCCACAACGCCGCGCCCCCCGCCGCCGCCGACGATCACCGGCCGATCGGCGAGGCTCGGGTCGTCGCGCTTTTCCACCGCCGCATAGAAGGCGTCACAATCGACGTGGGCGATGGCGAGCGCAAAGAGCTCCGGGTGGGAGACAACCCGCGGGCTTCCGCAATCGGCACAGCGATCCGCCTTGCCTGCCGAATGTGCCAGGCAATCGCGGCAGAGCGTGACGGAAGCGACATGCGGCACGATGTCCACTCTGCGACCGCCCGTCTGCGCGGGCAAGGCCCGGCTGCGGCGCATCTTCTGACTCCGGCTGTTCCGCTTCTGTTCAGGGTCGCCGCCGCGTTGATTTGCGTTTCCTTAAGCGCCGCCATGCTTCATGGAATTGGACAGGGAATCGCGAATAATCGCCGCCGACAGGCACGAGGTTAGGGATTGGCGTCATGACAAAGACGGTCATGATCGTTGAGGACAATGAGCTCAACATGAAGCTCTTCAACGATCTGTTGCGCGCCAATGGCTACATCACGCTTCCGATGCGCAACGGCTACGAGGCGCTCGACGCCCTCAAGGAGCATCGGCCCGACCTCATCATTATGGACATCCAGCTGCCGGAGATTTCCGGGCTGGAGGTGACGAAGCGGATCAAGCAGGACGAGGCGCTCCGCTCCATCCCCGTCATCGCGGTGACCGCTTTCGCCATGAAGGGCGACGAAGAGCGCATCCGTCAGGGCGGGTGCGAGGGCTATCTGTCCAAGCCGATTTCGGTCGCCAGCTTCATCGCGACCGTGAAGTCTTTCGTCGGCGACGCTTAGAGGCAGCACGTGACCTCGCGCATTCTCGTCGTCGATGATGTAGCCGCCAATGTGCGGCTGCTGGAATCCAGGCTGCAGGCCGAATACTTCGACGTGCGCACGGCGCACAGCGGTCGCGAGGCGCTGGCGCTCGCCGACACCGAGCGCATGGATATCGTGCTGCTCGACGTGATGATGCCGGACATGACCGGATTTGAGGTCTGCGCCGCGTTGAAGGCCAATCCGCGCACCGCGCATATCCCGGTCATCATGGTCACGTCGCTCGATCAGGCGGAGGATCGTGTGAAGGGCCTCGAATGTGGCGCCGACGATTTCCTCACCAAGCCGGTCGACGACGTGGCGTTGGTGACGCGGGTGAAGAGCCTGTTGCGGCTCAAGATGGTGACGGACGAGCTGGAGCTTCGTGCCACCGCCATGAAGTCGGTCGGATTGACCGCGGCGGCAGCCATCGGCGACAGCGCGGAAAACGCCGGGCGCATCCTCGTCGTCGACGATCGCGG
Source organism: uncultured Propylenella sp. (assembly GCA_964440525.1). Lineage (GTDB taxonomy): Bacteria > Pseudomonadota > Alphaproteobacteria > Rhizobiales > Afifellaceae > DASWJZ01. Next base: position 7,148 of record CAYTTC010000010.1, read on the forward strand.
TAACTCGATCCAGCGAATACGGCAGGCGCTGCGGCGACCGTTCGAGATCGAGATCACCGGGAATCCCGCCGAGGCCATCGATCTGGCGCGAAGTCGTGATTTCGATCTCATCATGATCAGCCTGTCGCTCAAGGCTGGCGACGGCCTAAGGCTATGCACGCAGATCAAGACGATCGACGGGCTCAGGCAGACCCCGGTGCTGCTCATCACCGACGCGAATGAAACGCAAATGGTGTTGCGGGCGCTCGATCTCGGCGTCAACGATTACATCATCCGGCCGATCGACTCGAACGAGTTGAGAGCGCGCGTCCGTACGCAGCTTCGCCGCAAGCTCTATCAGGACCGCCTCCGCAACATGGTCACCAAGGCGGTGGAGTTCGCGATCACCGATCCGCTGACGGGACTTCACAATCGCCGCTACCTTGATGCGCATCTGCGATCGGCTCTCTCCCGCGCCGAGGCGACCGAAAAGCCGGTCTGCGTGCTGATCTTCGACATCGACCATTTCAAGGATGTCAACGACGCCCACGGGCACGACGCCGGCGACGAAGTTCTGAAGGGCTTCTCAGACCGCCTGCGATTGGGCGTGCGCGGCATCGATCTGGTTTCGCGCTACGGCGGCGAGGAGTTCCTGCTCGTCATGCCGGACACGGAAGCAGATTATGCCGCGGCGGTCGCGGAGCGGCTCCGGAGCGACGTCGAAAAGGTTTCGTTCGAGACAAATTCCGGTGCGGCGATCCCGGTCACTGTCAGTATCGGCATTGCCGAATGGCGGGGCCCGTCGGACACGCCCGACACGCTCATCAAACGCGCCGATCAGGCGCTCTTTGCGGCCAAGCGGGCCGGCCGCAATCGCGTGGTGGCAAGCGCTGCCTGAGAGTGCGGCAAAACGCTGAATTGCTTCAATTTTCGCTACAGTTTTAACCAAGTGTGAACCATCCGGTAGCATTGCGCCGGCACATGGGCTTGATTGCATTGGGCGGGGAGGCAGCGCGGGCGTCGCGCGGCACTTCAAGAACCCGAATACCCCATGGATTTGCTCAGGTCCGCCGCATCTCCTGGGTCCGTGGGGTCGGCCGGTCGGACGTGGTGAGTGGCCTCCTCGTACAGCCACGCTCCGGCCGGCCACTTTCCTCAAGAGAGCAGAACTCCGAACATAAAAAAGGCGCCCTTCGGCGCCTTTCGATCGAGCGTTTTGCTCGCTTTACTTGATCTTCGCTTCCTTGAAGAGAACGTGTTTTCTCGCCTTCGGATCGTATTTCCGGAGCGAGAGCTTTTCCGTCATGGTGCGGGTGTTCTTCTTCGCCACGTAGAAGAAACCGGTTCCTTCCTCGCTGACGAGGCGAATTTTCACGGTTGCGGCCTTGGCCATCGACGCGATCCTTGATGTGTCTTCGATTGGTGAGATGCGGCCTGCGAGGCTGCAAGTCAAGGGCGGCGCGAGCTCCGCGCCATGCGAAACGCGACGATGAGCGAATACGCAGCGAAGACCGAACCGAGCACCAGCGGCAGCCCGCCGGTCGGCGCCCGCGCCATGGCGTCACCGACCACGACCGGGCCGGTCAGCATGCCGAGCGCATAGCAGAAGACGAGGGCGGCGTTGGCGCTTGCGAGGTCGGCTCCGGAAAACCGCGATGCGAGATGGGCAAGCCCGACCGTGTAGATGCCGGCGGTGGCTCCGCCCCAGACAAACAGAGTGACGACGAGCAGGACGGCAGAGCCAGACGCGAGCCAGGCGAGCACCATGCCGAGGGCACCGATCAGCCCGCACACAAGCAGCAATTGGTGGCGCTCGATCCGGTCGGCGAGCAGGCCGAGTGGAATTTGGAAGGCCACATTGCCGAGCGTCATCGCGGAAGCGAGCAGCGGCGCGGTCTCCAGGCTGAAGCCCAGATGCGCGCCCCAAAGCGGCAGGAAAGCAAAGCCGCTGCTCTCACCGACCGCGAAGGCGAAGACACCGATCGTCGCCGCCGGCACGGCGAAGATGTAGGCGGCGAATCGATGTCTGGCGGCCGCGCTGAACTTGGGTGAGACGCTGCGCGCCGCGAGCGCCGGCAGGGCGGAAAGGGCCATCAGCGCGGCGCCGATGAGAAACGGCCGGATCGAGTTCGCACCCGCCAGCGCGACGATCGCCGGCCCGATGGCGAAGCCGATCGAAAGGACCGTCGCATAGAGACCCATCACGAAGCCGCGGCGACGATCCGGAGTGGCCGTCGCGATCCAATATTCGGAGAGCGTGAAGGCGAGGGCGATCGCCGCTCCGTAGAGGAAAATGACGGGGGGCAGCAGGCGGATATCGGAGATGAACCAGACGACGATCATGAGAATTGCGGCCAGCGGGGTGACCGCGGCGATCACGTTCGCCGTGCCGAAGCGTTCGGCGATTCGCGAGGCGAACGGCGTCGTGCAAAGCGAGGCGAGCGCGATCACGGCGACCAGAAGCCCAATGGCGCGCTCGGATACGCCGCGCTCCACCAGCGTCAGCGCAAGCAGCGGCGGCAGCAGACTGACGGCTACGCCAACTGCGACCATCGTTGTGATTGCCGCAACCGCGCCACGGGTGAGGCCAAGCCGCGGCGGTCGGACTGGCGAGGCGAGGATGTCTTCCCGTTCCCTATCGGTCACGGACCGCGCTCGGCCGGTCGCCTCTGCCGCCGCGGCGTGCGGCGAGCGCCGCGTGTCCGGGTCCCGGCGGCTCTGGGCGCGTCCCGCAACAGCTCCAGCCTGAGGCTACCGGCAAAGGGAAGCGCTTCGACCAGGCGCACATGCGCCGCATCGCCGAGGCGGAAGGTTTCGCCCGTCGTGCGTCCGACCAGACGGTGATGCGCTTCCTGGTATTCGTAGAAATCCTCGCCGATCGTTGAGATCGGCACAAAACCGTCGGCGCCGCTTTCCATAAGCTCGACGAACAGGCCGGCGCGTGTGACGCCGCGGATGCGGCCCTCGAATTCTGCGCCGATGCGCTCGGCGAGCCACGAGGCGATCAAGCGGTCGACGGTGTCGCGTTCGGCAGCCATGGCACGGCGCTCGGCAACCGATATCTCACCGGCCACGCGATCGAGCCTCTTCTCATCGGCTGCCCTTAGCCCACCGGCGCCGAGGCCGAGAGCGGCGATCAGCGCCCGATGCACGAGGAGATCGGCATAGCGGCGGATCGGCGACGTGAAGTGGACGTAGCGCCGAAGGTTGAGGCCGAAATGGCCGATGTTCTCGATCGAATATTCCGCCTGGCTTTGCGAGCGCAACACCACCTCGTTGACGAGAAGCGCGTTCGGCGTTTCGGCCACGCGGGCGAGAACCCGGTTGAACTGGCTTGGCCTGAGATTGCCGGCCTTCGGAAAGCTCATGTCGAGCGAGCCGAGGAATTCGCGAAGCGCATCGAGCTTCTCAAAGGCCGGCTCGTCGTGGATGCGGTAGACGATCGGGCTTTTTCTGGACTCCAGCATCTCGGCGGCGGCGACGTTGGCCTGGATCATGAATTCTTCGATCAGGCGGTGCGCATCAAGGCGCGGTGGCACCACGATGCGGTCGACGGAACCATCGTCGGTCAGGATCACCTTGCGCTCCGGGAGATCGATGGCAAGCGGCTCGCGCCGGTCGCGCTCGCGCACCAGGGCCGCATAGGCAGACCAAAGTGGCTTTAGGATCGGTTCGAGGAGAGGGCCCGTCTTGTCATCGGGCCTCCCATCGATTGCCGCCTGTGCCTGTTCGTAGGAAAGCTTGGCGGCGGAGCGCATCATCACACGATGAAACCGGTGCCCGAGCTTCTTGCCTTCGCCGTTGATGCGCATGCGGACTGCGAGGGCAGGGCGGGGCTCGCCTTCGCGGAGCGAACAGAGGTCGTTGGAGATGCGCTCCGGCAGCATCGGCACGACGCGGCCGGGGAAATAGACCGAGTTGCCGCGCTTTTCGGCCTCGCGGTCGAGGTCTGAGCCTGGCCGTACATAATGGGCGACGTCGGCGATTGCGACGGTCACGACAAAGCCGCCGGGATTTTCCGGGTCAAGCTCCGCGTGGACGGCGTCGTCATGGTCGCGCGCGTCGGGCGGGTCGATGGTGATGAGCGGAAGGTTCCGCCAATCTTCCCGATGCGCCATGTCTGCGGGCTCGGCCGCCTCGGCGGCCTCGAGAACCGCATGCGGAAAAACGTGCGGGATGCCGTGTTCCTCGAGCGCGATCAGACTGATCGCCTTCTCCGACGAGACGTCGCCGAGCCGCTCGACGACGCGCGCCGCGGGAAGGCCGAAACGGCTTCGCTTGACGATCTCCACCGAAACCAGATCGCCGTCCTTAGCGCCCTTTGTGGCTTCGGAAGCGACACTCAGTTCCTCGCCGCGGCGGTCGATCGGAACGATGCGCGCCTCGCCATCGCGCCGGCGGAATATTCCAAGCGCCGCTTTCGGCTGGCGCTCGAGGAGCTTCATCACGCGCGCGGTGAAACCGCCGGTCTCAGCATCCGGCGTAAGGCGCGCTAGCACGCGGTCACCGATGCCCGGGGCGCGCGTCTTGCCGCCACGCGCCTTCGGCTCAGGCGCAATTACGATGCGCGGCGCCGCCCCCTGTTCCTCGTCCCACTCGACAGGTACGCCGATTGCGTCGCCTTGATCGTCAATTCCTTCGACAGCGAGGACGGTGACGGAAGCGAGGTCGCCAGGCGCATGGATGTGCTTTCTGCGGCCGTCGATCAGGCCGTCCTCGGCCATATCCTTGAGCATGCGCTTCAAGCCGATCCGCTGCGCGCCGGACACGCCAAAAGCGCGAGCGATCTCGCGCTTCCCGGCCTTGCCTGAGTGCTCGGCGACGAATGCGAGAATCGCCTCGCGGCTCGGGAGCTCTGAGGGGGACTTCTGCTTAGGCTTGCGCGGCAATTGGGCTTATTCCGCCGCGGCCTTGGCCTTGGCGCGGCTGCGCGGCTTGCTGGGGGACGATTTTCGCGCCTTCGCAGGCGCCTTGCCGCTCGGCGCGCGGCCTTCCTTTTCTGCGATGAGCTCGACCGCCTGCTCCAGGGTTACGTCCTCCGGCCTCACGGCCCTCGGCAGCGTGGCGTTCACCTTGGCGTGGTTCACATAGGGTCCATAGCGCCCCGAGCGGACCGTGACCGGCCCGCCGAGCGTCGGGTGCTCGCCAAGCGCCGTCAGCACGGCCGCCGCGGTGCGCCCGCGTCCACTCTTCTTCTCCGCCAAGAGGGAGATGGCGCGATTGGCGCCGACCGTGAAGACCTCCTCGACGCTGTCGAGATTGGCGTATTTGCCGGCGTTCTCGACGAAGGGCCCATAGCGGCCGATGCCTGCGACAATGGGTTTTCCCGTCTCCGGATGGATGCCGATCTCGCGCGGGAGGGAAAGGAGTTTTAGCGCTGCCTCGAGATCGAGATCCTCGATCACCCAGCTTTTTGGCACGCTCGCGCGCTTCGGCTTTTCACCGCCTTTTTCGCCATCCGGGCCGAGCTGCACATAGGGGCCGAAGCGGCCGGTGCGGAGCGTCACCTGCAGGCCGGTCGCCGGATCCTCGCCGAGCACCGTTCCGTCCGGCGACACCGACGCGGCAGCCGCGGCTTCCTCGCCGTTCATTCCAAGCTGCCGCGTGTAACGGCACTCGGGGTAGTTCGAGCAGCCGATGAAAGCGCCATAGCGGCCAAGCTTCAGCGAGAGCTTTCCGGCCTTGCACGATGGGCACTCGCGCGGATCGCCGCCATCCGCGTGCGCCGGGAAGAGATGGTCGGCGAGAAGTAAGTTCAGGGCATCGATGACCTGCGAGCGGCTGACCTCGCTCGCCTGCGCGACGGTCGCCGCAAAATCGCGCCAGAAATCTCGGAGCACGTCCTTCCAGGAGAGCTCGCCGGCGGAAATACGGTCGAGCTGTTCTTCGAGATCGGCGGTGAAGTCGAACTCGACGTAGCGGCGGAAAAAATCCTCCAGGAAGGCGGTGACGATCCGCCCCTTGTCCTCGGGCACGAGGCGCTTGCGCTCCAGGCGCACATATTCGCGTTTTCGCAGCGTCTCCATCGTCGACGCATAGGTCGACGGTCGGCCGATGCCGAGCTCTTCCATCCTCTTGATGAGGGAAGCCTCGGTGTAGCGGGGCGGCGGCTCGGTGAAATGCTGGTTCGCTTCGATCTTCTCGCGCTCGACCCGCTCACCCGACGCCATCGCCGGAAGGCGTCCGCCTTCCTCGTCGTCCTCGTCGTCGCGTCCTTCCTGGTAGAGCGTGAGAAAACCGTCGAAGCGGATGACGGTGCCGGTCGCGCGCAACGTCGCCCCGCCTTCGGCGCTCTTTGCGTCGATGTCGATGGTGGTGCGCTCCAGCTCGGCGGACGCCATCTGGCTGGCGATCATGCGCTTCCAGACAAGCTCGTAGAGACGCGCCTGGTCAGTGTCGAGAAAGCGTGTGACGTCGCCGGGCAGACGCGAGAGGTCGGTCGGTCGGATCGCTTCGTGCGCCTCCTGCGCATTCTTCACCTTCGATTGATAGCGGCGCGGCGAGTCCGGCATGTAGCGCGCGCCGTAATCGCGCTCGATCACGCGCCGAGCGGAGGTCAGCGCTTCCGGCGCGATGTCAAAACCGTCGGTGCGCATGTAGGTGATTAGCCCGACGGTGTCGCCGCCGATATCGATGCCCTCATAGAGGCGTTGCGCGACCCGCATCGTATGGCTGGCGTCGAAGCCGAGCTTGCGCTGCGCTTCTTGTTGCAGCGTGGAGGTGATGAAGGGGGGCGGGGGATTGCGGCGCTGCGGTTTCGATTCGACCGACGTGACCGTGAAGACAGAGTTCTCCAGCCGGCGCTTGGCCGCAGCCGCATCGCCTGCTGCGCCGATCGCCAACCGGTCGAGCTTCTTCCCGTCAAGTGCCGTGAGACGCGCCGAGAAGATATCGTTCCGCAGCGTACGGAGCGTGGCGATAACCGACCAGTATTCCTGCGCCCGAAAGCGCTCGATCTCCGCCTCGCGGTCGCAGACGAGCCTAAGCGCGACCGATTGTACCCGGCCGGCGGAACGCGCGCCGGGGAGTTTTCGCCAAAGCACCGGCGACAGCGTGAAGCCGACGAGATAGTCGAGCGCGCGGCGCGCGAGATAGGCGTCGACCAGGGGCTCGTCGATGGCGCGCGGGTGGCTCATCGCCTCCTGCACCGCCTGCCGCGTGACGGCATTGAAGACGACGCGCTCGACCGGCTTGTCGCGAAGGACGTTCTTCGCCCTGAGCACCTGAAGCACGTGCCACGAAATCGCCTCGCCTTCGCGATCAGGGTCGGTGGCAAGGATCACGCGATCGGCACGCTTGACGGCCGAGGCGATGTCGGCGAGGCGCTTGCTCGACTTCGGATCGACCTCCCAATCCATGGCGAAGTCTTCGTCCGGACGCACCGAGCCATCCTTGGCGGGGAGGTCGCGCACATGCCCGTACGAGGCCAGAACCTCGTAGCCGGGACCGAGATATTTGTTGATCGTCTTCGCCTTGGCCGGCGATTCGACAATCACGACGTCCATGGAAAACTCCGCCGCATCGCATGCGGCTCAGGGCCGCCGTTCCTCGCGTCAATTGGATGGCATGCCCCTCGCGGTCAACCCCTGTGTTGACGGGACCCGTTCAGGCTTGTCTCGCCAGCCGCACGGCTTTGCTCAAGAAAGCCTCGCCCGCTGAGGTTGTCTACACCAAAACTTTCAACTATAGAGCGTGGACGTAGATCGCGACACAATCACCATGAAATCAGGATTCCCCATAGCCAATTCGGCAGTTCAAACCAAGGCTGAAGCGGCGGAACATATCGCCGTAGAGGCGAGCCGTCTCGCCCGCGTCGCCAATATCAACGAGTTCTCGCTCCTCGCCTATCTTATCGACATGGTGGTGCTGGAAGCGTGGCGCGAGGCGAGCGAATCCGAATCGGCCGGGGCGGACGATTCCCTTGTGGGCGTTGACGGCGCCTGAGCGAGACGCCGAACCGCCGCTCAGCGTAGCGAGACCCGTTGCCCCGGCTGGCGCTCAATCCGGCCCGCGAGATCGAGCTCCAGCAGAACCACGTGGACGATGCGGGCCGGCAATCCGGTGAAGCGAATGATTTCGTCAACTTCGACCGGCGTCGGCCCGAGTGCCTCGAGAATGCGATCGCGCTCGCTTTCAGCCGGTTCGGCCGCCGGTTCGCCGGAAGCAGGCGCGCTGAAGGTACTCGGCGCTGCCTCGGACGGACGGCCGAGTATGGGTCTTACAGCTTCGACAACGTCACCGACATCGGTCACCATACGCGCGCCTTGCTTGATCAGGTTGTTGGAACCGGCGGCACGCGGATCGAGTGGCGATCCCGGCACGGCAAAGACTTCACGGTTTTGTTCCAGCGCAAGGCGCGCGGTGATGAGTGAGCCGGATCGCTCGGCCGCCTCCACGACGATGGTGGCGAGTGCCATTCCTGCGATGATCCGGTTGCGACGCGGAAAATCGCGCGCCCGCGGCTCCCAGCCCAGACGCATTTCGCTGACACCGCAGCCGCCGGCTTCGAGAATGCGCTGAAACAGACCCTCGTTCTCTTTGGGATAAACGCTGTCGATGCCACCGGCGAAGACCGCAACGGTGCCGCCCGACAGGGCGGCTTCATGCGCGGCCGCGTCGATCCCGCGCGCCAGCCCGGAAACGATCACCAACTCGGCATCGCCCAGGCCCTTGGCAAGGAGCGCCGCCATCTTGCGCCCGGCGACAGAGGCATTCCGTGCTCCGACGATCGCAATTGCAGGTGAGGTCAGGTGCTGCGTGCCGCCACGTATGGCAATGAGCGGCGGCGGGGCATCGCCATGGCGAAGCCATGGCGGGTAATGCGGCTCGCCAATTCCAACGAAAACCGCGCCGAGCCGGATAGTCGCCGCCATTTCCTCCTCGGCCTCGGCGTGGCTGGCAATGCGGACGGAGCGTGCGGCGCCACCGCGCCGGGAAAGCTCGGGTAGAGCGTCCAGCGCGGCTTGCGCCGAGCCGAAATGATTGATGAGGCCGCGAAAAGTGGCTGGCCCCGGCATTCGGGCGCAAATGCACCAAGCTCATTTGGCGCGCTTTAGATCGCTAATCCGCCCGTAAAGATAGCCGCCAAGACCCCCGAGCAGCCCCAAAACAAGGAAGGTCGGCACTGGATACGCGCTGCCTCCGGCGGCGACTCCAGCCCATCCGATCATCAACCCGAGGATAACGCCAATCGCCGCGCCGACGATTGCCCAATTGCGGGATCGCTTCATTTGTAAGCCTCGCGTTGTTGTTCCCGCGCCTCCACAAGCGCCATGTCGAGTAGGTAGGCGAGCAACGCCAGCTCCCCGCCGATCATTCCGGCGCGCCCGCTAAGTCGCTCCAAGTCCTTTATCGCCCCGTCCAGAAACGCCTTCGCGGTGTCGTTTGGCATGGCTTGCTTCTCCCCTGTGCCGGGTGTGGACTGCCCGTTGGCAGAAAGCTGCCTGACGAGGGAAGCGATAATGGAAAAAGAGATCAGTCGGGTTGAAGCTCGCGCCGACAACGGCACGACCTACACGGTGATTGAGTACCAGAAGATAATAGAAACGCGGCTATTGAGCGGCCAGATGTCACGCGCGTCTGGAACCAAGCGGTTCGCGCTCTCGAACGGAGGGAGTGTCAACTATCGTGATCCCGAAACGTTTGAGATCGTCCAAACTGGCGAGGTCATTCGGAAGATCCGATAGAGCAATCTTCGTGTAGTGCCGATAGCCGTCATTTTCATGGGCGCCGATGATGACATGCTCAGCGTCTTCTTGATGTATCGTCATCTCTGATTTTGGAAGTAGTCGCATGACAACAGCCTTTCCTTCGTGTAGGTTCACCACACGATGACGGGTTGTCGTCAATGATTGATCGGAGCGCGGCTGGCAGGCCGCGCCGATCACCTCTTTCTAACCCTATTCCCTTCGACCTGGAAGTGGCTGATGGACCGCCGCTTGAAAATCTGGCGGACCTTGACGTTTAGGAGCCAGCGAGGCTGGCTAGGCCACCTAACGTCGCGGTTACCCCCACGCCAATCAGTATGGTCACCAGCAGCGAATATGTGATTTCCGCGTAGGGTAGGGAGAGGAAGGACACCATCGTGCCGTCTCTAGGTCGGGCGAGGAAGACCATACCGACTCCGAGGACAATCATTGCCAGCCCTGCCACCAAAAACATGCTCGGCCCTCCGAAAGCTCGAATGACACCACTTAAAGGACGCGACTGGCTGATGATGGTCGCTGTCCTTGGATTTGTCGCCTTCAACTTTTACCTCTGGTCCTCGCCGATTTCTCAGGGGCAGCTTTCTCTCATTTCCCTGCCGTTGGGAATTGCTGCCTTCGCAGCGTTCCTTTGGCACGTACGACGCGACTAATTTTCAAACCAGAACGCGCCACCGGCGCGGCCGTCCATCATTGGCCGTCACCGTCTTTCCAAGATGGTTTTGCAGCGACGCATTCACCGCGCCATACATGCGCTCCGCGTCCTTCCGTGATGGCTTCTCAATGCCCTTAGAGCGGAACAGGGCCGCTCCTATCTCCTCCGCTGTCATCGGCTCCGGCGCGGCTCTCAGAACGTCCAGCACGGCCCGGAAGATCGTCCCGCGCCGGAATAACGGATTCGGATTGTTCTTCCGCCTAGCGGCGATGCTCTTGGCGTTGAAGCCGGGCTCTAGCAGTTTCAGCACGGCCTCAACATGAAGCATGTCGGCGCGAAGCTTCGTCGCTTCCTTGGCGTTCTGTTTGATCCTGCCGCCTAGCTCCGCGTGAAGTTTGATCAGAGCGAAGACTGCGGGGCTTTGAGGTTCGGTCATGGTGTCCCCTATGCGGCTTTCTGCCAGCGGCCCGTCCACACCCGGCTCTGCGGAGAAGCGAGGGCCAGCCGAAGCGCCTTGCGAGTGAGCGAGCCGTTATCGAGGCGGCGGTGGTCTTCCATCCAAGCCGCGTGCGAGGCATAGGCGTGAAGGTGGCGACCGCTCACCTTGTGATGCTGTCCGCCGACCATGCGACGAAGGCGGGAGAAGAACGACTCGGCCTGATTGGTGCAAACGCCTTCATCCATGAACGCCAGCGAATGGTTGATCCGCTTCGCGGTGTACCAAGCGTGCAAGCCATCCCATGACGCTGCTTCGTCGGCGAAGATCACAGAGCCATCCACAACGCGCCGACGGATCATCGGCACCGCTTCATCCTCGGAACGGAACACGGCGGTTAGGGTGCGACCACGACGCGCTCTGAGCGCCACCACGACGCGGCGCTTGTCGGAACGGTTCTCGCTAAGGCGGCGGTCGAGACGGTCTTCCTTGCGGTTCTCAGGGCGAACGTGACCGCCGAAATAGGCACCATCAACCTCGACCTCGCCGGACAGCGAAGCGTCCTTCGTCTCTCCCGCCAGCGCTTCCCTGAGCTTGTGCGCCAGCACGAAAGCGCTTTTCGGGTTGCAGCCGATGTCGCGTGCCAATTGGAGGGCGCTAAGACCCTTGGCCGCGTTTGCGATAAGGCAGATCGCCGCGAGCAAATCGACAAAGGACAGCTTGCGGGAATGCAGGATCGTCCCTGACGTTGCCGAGAACTGGACGCCGCAAGCGGAGCATTTGAAGCGACGGCGCGTCGTGATCGTGTAGGTATCGAGGCAACCGCACTCGGGGCAAACCGCCTCACCATCCGTCTCAGACCAGCGGAGCTTGCGGAACGTCGCGTAAGCCGCTTCCTCGCCCGCCTGGTAGATGTCCCGCAGGCTGAGGCTCCGGGCTTTCGCGGAGAGAAGGAAGTGTTGGGCCATCAGTTTTTGCCATCAAATCCGTTACGTGTGTAACGAATATGGTGGCGGGCAATACCGTTGTCAATGGCATTCGTAACGAATATGATGGCTGCCGTAACGGATTCGGAGCGGCCATGAAAAGCGAGGATCGCTGGGTCAACCAAGCCAAGGGCATACTGCGGGCTGAGATGACCCGCCGGGCTATCTCTTATGAGCAGCTGGCGCAGAAACTCGGGGAGCTGGGCGTGAAGGACTCGGCGGTCAATCTCCGCAACAAAATGGCGCGCGGCGGCTTTTCAGCGGCGTTCTTCCTTCAGTGTCTAGAGGCAATCGGGGTGAAGAGGATCGAAATCGCCGACTAAGATGGCCTGACTCTCAGAGGACCGCCCAACTGCAACAGTTCTTGCTCTAGTTCGTCGCGATGATGATGAAGTATGCTGAGAACGGCAGAGTATTTCATTTGGGCAATTAGATTAACGCGGAAACTCAACACATCAAGCATGGTGTTTTGTTGACTTGCTTCGCGCGCTTTAATTTCTGCTAAGGCAATGGCGTTGCTAATGGCAAAATCTATTCCTTCATTCCACGGCGTATCTCGTGTGATCCGTATTATGCGATTTACGAACTTATCCATATTCTCTCGTTCAGTGTTATTTATGTCGCCCGGCTTCCCAATCTCTTCCAACTTACAAGGAGCGGACTTAATCTGATCAGAAAAGTGTCTAATATTTGTATCCTTAGCGTTGTACGCCAAGATAAAAGCAACCTTGGCTTTCAAATCTTTGAGCAATTCGTCTTTCTCGTTCAGTGCTTCCGTCGCGCCCTCTATGCTTGTTAGTCGTTTTTCGATCAGCTCGAATTTGTTTCCACCGATCGAAAACATACTGTCTGGCTGATTGATTTGCTGGTCTAGTGCGCCAATGCGGCGCAATAGCTCGTCGATAGTCAGGTCCGTTCGATGAATCTCTCTGTCTACGTATTGTGCTCGGGCGTCGGCGTCTCGACGCATCGTAGCGACCACGGAAGGCAGCCCAGCTAGGTTTTCAGGAATGTGCGGAATCTGCTTCGTCGGATCGAGATCAGCGCTAGTGATTGCCGTGCTTTTGCCGTCGGCGCTGATGCCAGCCTCATCGGAGCGGGACGCGGGGCGTGAGAATACGAGAAACGATCCTATCAAGACCGAAGCGGCAAAGATCATTACGACCGGGCCGCCGCTGTCCGTGAACGCCCCTGGTGGCGCGTTCGCTACGTGCCACACCAAGACGCCAACGATGAGGGTCAACCCGATCACCAGAACCGTCGGCCCAATCCACGCAGACTTGATGCGGAGCAGCGCGGCGAGTTTGGTGATGTCGGACCAGACTAAGGTCGCGCCCACGCCGATGGTTACGGCAGACACGCCGAAGGCGAGGACTATCACCCATGGTGGAAAGGCGGCAGGGAACGTGGTCATTGCCACGCTCCCCATCGTTTCGATTCCACCGGCGAGTAATATCCAGCGCTCCAGAAGGCGCTTTGTTGTGTCCGACGGCCAGCCCATAGGTCAGAGGATGCATTAGTCGCAACCGCTTGGCGAGTCGGGCTAGTCCATCTTCCTCGTAATTCCATCGTCGGGACTCCCGACGGCAATCAGGCGGAAAATGCTAGGCTTTTAGCCTTGGTGCATTTGCGCCCGAATGCCGGCTGGCCCGACATTCTCGCTCCGAATGAGACGCAGCCACGCAAGCCGCTGCTCGTCGGTCAGCGCGACACCGCCTGCCTCGATCATCCCGTCGATTCCCCCCAGCGCAACCCGACCATGACGGAGGCCCTTTCATCCGACAAGCGCGACCGGCGGCGCTCGCGCCAGCCGGGGCTTTGTTGCAGATTCCGGCCGGAGTAGGCTAATTGAGGGGCTGATTGGGAGCGGGGCGCCGTTTTGAGCACGAGCAAATTCCGAATCGTCCTCATCAAGCCGTCCCATTACGACCGCGACGGCTACGTCATTCAATGGGTCCGCTCGACAATTCCCTCAAACAGCCTGGCGAGCGTCCACGGTCTGCTTGCCGAATGCGCGCGCGACCACGTGCTCGGGCCCGATGTCGAGATCGAGACCGAAGCCTATGACGAATGCAACACGATCATCGACGTTAAGGGCATCATCGGCCGGATCAAGGCGGCGTGCGCCGGCTTCGTCGGCCTTGTCGGCGTGCAGTCGAACCAGTTTCCGCGCGCCGTCGACCTGACGCGGCAATTCCGCGCCGCCGGCCTGCCAGTGGTGATCGGCGGTTTTCACGTGAGCGGCTGCATCTCGATGCTGCCGGAGCTCCCCGAAGACATCAGAGCCGCGCAGGCCCTCGGCGCCATCCTCTATGCCGGCGAAGCGGAGGGGCGCATAGCCGATCTCCTCCGCGACATCCACTCCGGCGCCGCCAAGCCGATCTACAATTTCCTGCACGATCTCCCCGGCATGGCGGCGGCCACCTTGCCGATCCTGCCGCGCGAGGTCGTCACGCGCATCGCCGGCCACTATACGAGCTTCGATGCGGGGCGCGGGTGCCCGTTCCAATGCAGCTTCTGCACCATCATCAACGTGCAGGGCAGAAAATCGCGCTACCGTACGCCGGACGACGTCGAGGCGATCGTTCGCGCCAACGCAGCGCAGGGCGTGACGCGCTTCTTCGTGACCGACGACAACTTCGCCCGCAACAAGAACTGGGAGCCGATCCTCAACCGCCTGATCCAGCTCAGGGAAAACGAAGGCTTCAAGATCCGCCTGCTCCTGCAGGTCGACACGCTTTGCCACCGCATTCCGGGCTTCATCGAGAAGTCGGCGCGCGCCGGCTGCAACATGGTCTTCATCGGGCTGGAAAACATCAATCCCGAGTCGCTGATGGGCACCAAGAAGCGGCAGAACAAGATCTGGGAATATCGCGAGATGCTGCAGGCCTGGCGCAGCCAGAAGGTGATGACCTGGGCCGGCTACATTTTGGGTTTTCCGACCGACACGCCGGAGACGATCGCGCGCGACATCAATATCATCAAGCAGGAGCTGCCGATCGACATCCTGGAGTTCTTCTGCCTGACGCCGTTGCCGGGCTCGGAGGACCACAAGAAGCTCTATCTCAAAGGGGTCCCGATGGACCCCGACATGAACAAATACGACCTCGAGCACGTGCTCACCGCGCATCCGCTCATGTCGAAGGAGGCGTGGGAGAAGGTCTATCGCGACGCCTGGACGATCTACTACACCGACGCGCACGTGGAGACGATCGTCAAGCGCGGCATCGCGAGCGGCATCAGCACCAAGAAGATCGTCGATGCGCTCATCGTCTTTTCGGGCGCCACCGGGATCGAGGACGTGCACCCGCTGCAATTCGGTTTCGTCAGGCGAAAAGACCGTCGCCAACGGCGCTACGGCATGCTGATCGAGAGTCCGCTCGTATTCTATCCGCGCCGCGCGCTGGAGTTTTTTGCGACGGGATGGCGCTGGTACCGGCTGCTCAGGCGCTACCGCAGCATTGCGCGGCGCGTCCTCGCGGATCCCGCCTCGGCGCGCTACATCGATGAGGCGCTGATGCCGCCGGTCGCCGGCGAAGCGCTGCCGCATTTCGTGCAGGTTTTTGCCGACAAGATCCCGAAGACGCACGGGGCGCCGACGCGCGAGATGGTGGACGCTGCCGAGTAACTGGCCGCGGCTATTTGGCGCCGATCCGCGATTCTTCTCCGGCCAGAAGCCGCTGCAGATTGGCGCGGTGTTTTATCCAGATGAGGACCGTCAGCAGGGCACAGAGCGCTGCGATTTCGTAGCGTTCGAAGAGGACGAGCATGACTGGCGCCGCAACGCTGGCGACCAGCGCCGAGAGCGACGAGTAACGTGTCGCCGCGGCGACGCCGAGCCAGATGAGCGCGGCGGCGATCATGGTTGGCCAATGCAGGCCGAGAAGGACGCCGAGGAACGTGGCGACCCCCTTGCCGCCCTTGAATTTCAGCCAGACCGGGAAGCAATGGCCGACATACGCGCCGAATCCGGCGGCGAGCGCGCCGTAGAGGCCGAAGCGCCAGCCGATGAAAACCGCGAGGGTGCCCTTGGCGGCGTCGAGAATGAGCGTCGCGGCCGCGATGTCTTTTCGTCCGGTGCGGAGCACGTTCGTCGCGCCGATATTGCCCGAGCCGATAGCGCGGATGTCGCCAAGACCTGCGATCCGGGTGAGGATCAGGCCGAAGGGAATCGAGCCGAGCAGATAGCCGATCAAAAGCGCTGCAAGAATGCTCCACGTCATGGCGTCGATCCTATCGTTCTCGCGGCGGATGCCAAGCGCCATGCCTCGCCGCAAATGAGCCAACCCGGGGTAAGACCTCCTGTTACGATCCAGCCGCGCGATCGGGGAGGGGAAAATGGCGCAAGTTCGATTGACCGGCGGCTGCCAATGCGGCGCAGTGCGCTACGCGCTCAACGCGATGCCGGAAAAGCCGTGCATCTGCCATTGCCGCATGTGCCAGAAGCATACCGGAAACCTCTTCGGTTCGTTTGCCGGAGTCGCCTACAGCGACTTCGAGCTGACCCGTGGAGAATTTTCGAGCTATCAAAGCTCCGATCTGGCCGAGCGCGTCTTCTGCGCGAAATGCGGAACGCCGCTCGGCTATTTCTACCTCGATCGATCGCGGATTTCCGTGACGATCGGCTCGCTCGATGAGCCCAAGCGCTTCAGACCGCTGGCGCAATACGGTGTCGAGGGGCGCCTTTCATGGCTCGCCGAGGCTTTGGCAACACCGGCGACCGTTACCGGCGCAGGCGACACCCAAGCCGACCTGCGCTCAGCCGACCGCATCCATCCGCGCCAGCATCCCGACCACGATACCGCGGCTTGGCCGCCGGCCGGCTGACACGTCCGCTCCTCTCGACCGACGACAATCGAATGTGGAGGTCTCCCCAGTTTGTCATGCTGAGTGCAACCGGCGCTAAAGCCGACATGGCTTCACTGTTCAGCTACTTCGCGGATTGATCCAAAGCGGTCGTTCGTTGGTCGGCGGCCCTGTCGTTTTGACAGCACTCAATCAGAGGCCAGGCCCGCCAAGGAAGGTCCTGTAACATCCGCTTGCGGGTATCGTTAGAGCGGGCTGTCCGATGACAAAGCTGCCCTTCGTCCCATGCCCAGGAGCCAAGGGTGAACGGCGTTTAGGGCTCCTTGCCGATGACGATCTCGACGCGGCGGTTTTTCTGGCGGCCATCAGGATCATCCGATCCATCCGGATGCTCGTTCGGCGCCGCCGGCTGGCTTTCCCCGAAGCCGACGGTCTCGAAATCGGAACCGTCGAGGCCTTCCTCATCGACGAGCCAATCCATGACCGACAAGGCTCGGTTCTCGGAAAGCGCCTGATTGTAGGCGTCAGAGCCTTTGGAATCGGTGTGGCCTTCGATCCTGACGGGCTGGTCGGTATGCGCGCCGATGAGACCGGCGACCTGGCCGAGCGCCGCAGACGCTTCCGCCTTGATGTCGGAGCTGTCGAAATCGAAAAGCACGTCGGCGGAAAGCGAGATGCGGATTTCCGTCTCGGTCTCTTCGACCGCGAGGTCCGTCACCGCACCCTCCACTTCGGTCGCGGCGATCAGCAGATCGAGGGTGCGGAACTCCAAATCGAGCGTGCGGAAGCCGACGTCGAGTGTGCGGAACTCGGTGTCCTGCGCCGCGGCGGACGCCGTCAGAAGCAGCGCGGCGACTGCGACGAGAAGAGGACGCATCGACCCCTCCTCAGTTGATCGGAACCCCTTCGATCGGTTCGAAGAGCGGCACGACCAAGGTCATTTCGGTGACTTCGGCCGGCGGGGCGGGATAGGTCGCCCAGATGTTCATCTTCTTGCCGTCCTCCAGGTCATTCACGCCGCTGCAGACGCATTTGCCTTCAGTGTCGCGCACCACCAAGTATTTCTTCTTATTGACGGCGTCGAGCAGATAGGCGCCGCTGAAGGCGCCGCAACTATCGTTCGCGCCCGGCTCGCGCATGGAGCAGCTGGCTTCGAAAGCCCCGCCGGACTCGTTTATGAGCCGTAGCCTCAGGGTTACCGTATCCCCATCGCCGCGCTTCAGATCGCGTACCTCGATGCGAACGTCAGGTGTCTCGCCCTCGGCGAAGAGGACATCCTGCGCGAGAACGGGCGGGGCTGAGACCATCGCCGACCCCAATATTCCGGCGACCAAGCCGCACCAAGCAAGTCGGCCCATTGCATCCTCCCTCGTCTACGCGGCCAACCTAGCAAGAGGTCGGCGCTTCCGCCACGGAATACTCATGCTTTGCAGGTCCGCGGTGTCGTGGTCCGGATGCTGGCGCGGGTGGATGCGGTCAGCTGAGCGCATCAACCTCCTCGTCACGGCAGGCCTCGCTCGCGGTTGGCTAACCCTCGTCGAGTCCGGCGAGCCGCAACCCACCGAGGATCGCCGCCATGCGCGACGGGTCCTTTGCGGGCTGCCCGGCCTTGATGCTCGCGATCGTGACGCCCGGCGCAAGAGCACGGAACTTTGCCAGCCAGCGCCGCGCATCGTCCAAGCGGCCGAGCTGCGCGTTCGCCGCGATCAGCATCCAATAAGTTGGGTCGAAGTTGGGGTTAACCGCCAGTGAGCGCCCTGCCGATTTCAACGCTTCGTCGTACCTGCCGAGTGCCATCTGCGCATGTGCGATCGCGGTCATCGGCCACTGCGCCAACGGGTCGCCCGGGCTCATGAGGATGGCGCGCCGGCTGTGGGCGAGTGACTCCTCGAGATCCCCGCAACGGAGCTTCGCAACCGCAGCGCAAATCAGTATGTACTGATTGTTCGGGTTGGCCTCGACGGCATTGACGATGATCTGCAGGCCGTATTCATAGTCCCGCCCAATGCTCACGAGCGCGATGCCGCATTGCGCCAGCACCGCCGCATCGCCCTGCGCATTGGCAAGGGCGCGGCGCACAAGATTAAGACAAGTCGTCCGATCGTCGTCGGTCAGCGCCGGCCAGCCCATTTCCATGCGGAACTGGAGCGCCCAGATGGCGTTGGTGAGGAAGGGAGCGTAGTTCGGCTCGAGCGCAATCGCCTGCATCATTTGAGCATAAGCTTCGGCATTATCCTCAGGCAGCATCGTGTAGAGCTTCGACAGCGCCCTCAGATAGAGATCGTAGGCGTCGAGGTTTTCCGGGCGCTTCCGGCGCGAGCGTTCGATTTCGGCCAGCCGGATTTGCGGTTCGATGACCACGACCACGCTCTCGGTAATCCGGTCCTGCACGTCGAAGATGTCCTCAACGGCGCCGTCGAACCTGTCGGCCCAGAGGTGCGCTCCCGAGGCCCCATCGACGAGTTGCGCCGTGATCCGCAGCCGCTGACCGGCGCGCCGCACGCTCCCTTCCAGCACGTAGCGGACCCCGAGTTCCTTGGCGACCTGTCGCACGTCCACGGCGCGGCCCTTGTAGACGAAGGAGGAGTTCCGCGCGATCACTGCGAAGGACTTGAAGCGGCTGAGGCCGGTGATGATGTCCTCTACCACGCCGTCGGCAAGATAATCCTGCTCGGCGTCGCCGCTCATGTTCTGGAACGGCAGGACGGCGAGC
The DNA here is from genome assembly GCA_964440525.1 of uncultured Propylenella sp. Classification (GTDB taxonomy): domain Bacteria; phylum Pseudomonadota; class Alphaproteobacteria; order Rhizobiales; family Afifellaceae; genus DASWJZ01. The sequence goes on from CAYTTC010000010.1 coordinate 26,427, forward strand.
GAAGGCTTGTCCGGCAGCGCCGGATTCTCTTTGGGTGCCAGCGGGCTCGCGATGGTTCCGGCGCGGATTCGATAGGCGCGAACCGGGCGGGCGATGTTCTTCAACATCTGCTCGCCCATGTCCTCGAAGGTTACGCCGGTTTTCCCGGCAGCGTCCTCCTGCACGCGCTGCGAGACGCAGATGCCGCCCGGCGTGGCGATGCCTTCCAGCCGCGCGGCGATGTTGACGCCGTCGCCGAAAATCTCGTCGTCCTGCTCGACGATGTCGCCAACGTTGATGCCGATGCGGAATTCGAGGCGCGGGTCGGCAGCGCTGGCGACGTTGCGCTCGGCCATGCCGGCCTGAACCTCGGCGGCACAGCGCACCGCATCGACAACGCTAGCGAACTCGGCGAGCAAACCATCGCCGGTGGTCTTGACGATGCGGCCGCGGTGGCGGGCGATGGAGGGATCGAACAACTCGCGCCGGTGGGCGGTGAGGCGGGAGAGCGTCCCTTCCTCGTCGGCGCCCATCAGGCGGCTGTATCCGGCGACGTCAGCCGCAAGGATTGCCGCAAGCCTGCGCTCCACGCGGTCGGCCGTCATGCCCAAATTTTCCCGACCTTGCGCATCACACCGCGCTTCTTAGTGCGGCGCGATCCCTCGCAGTTCGCTGATGCAACTAAGCAGGCTAATCCTCAAGCGCGCAAGGGCGCGCAGGTCAGTCCCGCGCCTCATGATGGGGCGTCGTATGCAACTGCCCGCCTCGACGCGAGCGGGCAGCGCCTCAAGCCGCGTATTCGAAAACCGTTCGGCCGCCGACCATCGTGCGCAGCACTTTTCCGCTCATGCGGGCGCCTTCGAAGGCGGTGTTCTTCGAGCGCGAGCGCAATTCTTCTTCCTTCACGATCCATGGAAAATCGAGGTCGACGACGATCAGGTCGGCCGGCGCGCCGGGCGCGAGCGTTCCCGCTTCGAGGCCGAGAAGTTTTGCGGGCTTGGTGCTCATCGCGTCGATCAGGCGAAGCAGCGACACATCGCCCGAGTGGACGAGCCGGAGCCCTGCGGCGAGCATCGTCTCCAGTCCCACGGCGCCATCGGCTGCCTCGGCAAAAGGCTGGCGCTTGCCTTCCACATCCTGCGGATCGTGGGCTGAGCAGACCACGTCGATCGTGCCGTCGGCGAGCGCCTCGACCAGCGCCTTGCGATCATCCTCGGAGCGAAGTGGCGGCGACATCTTGAAGAAGGTGCGATAGGCGCCGACGTCGTTCTCGTTCAGGCTCAAATGCGCGATCGCGGCGCCGGCGGTCACGTCGTTCCCGGCGAGCTTGGCGCGGCGGAGGGCCGAGAGGGCGGGCTCGCACGAAATCTGCGCGGCGTGATAGCGCCCGCCGGTCAGCCGCGCGATGCGGATGTCGCGGTCGAGCATGATCGTCTCGGCCTCACGCGGCACGCCGGGAAGGCCGAGCCGCGTCGCCGTCTCGCCCTCGTTCATGACGCCGCCGCGGGCAAGTTCCTCGTCCTCGACGTGATGCACGATCAGCGCGTCGAAGTCGCGCGCATAGGTGAGGGCGTTCCGCATCACCTTGGCGCTGCGAACCGAGCGCCGCCCGTCGGTAAAGGCAACGGCGCCGGCCTCTTGCAAGAGGCCGAACTCCGCCAGCTCCTCGCCGGCAAGCCCGCGCGTCATCGCGGCCATTGGATGCACGCGAACGACCGCCGTGTCGCGGGCGCGGCGAAAAACGAAGTCGACGAGCGCAGGATCGTCGATCACCGGATTCGTGTCCGGCATGGTGACGATCGCGGTGACGCCGCCGGCGGCAGCGGCCCGACTTGCCGTTTCCAGCGTCTCGCGATGCTCGCCACCCGGCTCGCCCACGAAAACCCGCATGTCGACGAGGCCGGGAAGGATCGCGGCGCCGCGACAATCAAAAATCTCGGCGCCTCCGGGCGCGACTTGGCCGGCCGCCTGCGGCCCGGCGGCGACGACGCGGCCCTCGGCGACGAGCACGGCGCCCATGGCGTCGAGCCCGCGCGAGGGGTCGACCACGCGTGCATTGGTGAAAAGGATGGAGGCAAAGGGGGGCGGGACAGTCATGCGACGAGCTCGACGACCTTCGGAAGATGGCTTCCCAGCGCCTCCAGCACCGCCATCCGCACGGCGACACCCATCTCGACCTGCTCGCGGATGACACTCTGCACGCCGTCGGCGATGAGCGGATCGATCTCCACGCCGCGGTTCATCGGTCCCGGATGCATGACGATGGCGTTCGGCTTCGCCCAGGCGAGCTTTTCGGAATCGAGGCCCCAGAAGCGGAAATATTCCCGCACGCTCGGCACATAGGCGGCGTTCATGCGCTCGCGCTGCAGCCGCAGCATCATCACCACGTCGGCGTCCGCCAGACCTTTTCGCATGGACGAGAAGACGTCCACGCCGAGGCGGTCGATGCCTGCGGGCAAGAGCGTCGAAGGCGCCACTACGCGCACCCGCGCGCCCATCGCTGAGAGGAGCAGGATATTCGAGCGCGCCACGCGCGAATGCGCGATGTCGCCGCAGATCGCCACGACGAGGCCGGAGAGGCGTCCCTTGTGGCGGCGGATCGTCAGCGCGTCGAGAAGCGCCTGCGTCGGATGCTCGTGCCCGCCGTCGCCGGCATTGATGACCGCGCATTCGACCTTTTGAGCCAGGAGTGCGACGGCGCCGGCGGCGTGGTGACGGACGACCAAAAGGTCCGGCCGCATGGCGTTCAAGGTCATGGCGGTATCGATCAGCGTCTCGCCCTTCTTCACCGACGAGGCGGCAACCGACATGTTCATCACATCGGCGCCGAGCCGCTTGCCGGCCAGTTCGAAGGAGGACTGGGTGCGCGTCGAGGCTTCGAAAAAGAGGTTGATCTGCGTGCGGCCGCGCAGCGTCGCCTTTTTCTTTTCCACCTGGCGGCTCACGTCGACGGCAGCCTCGGCCGAATCGAGGAGAACGGCTATATCCTGGGGGGAAAGGCCCTCGATCCCAAGAAGGTGCCTGTGCGGAAATGGAGAAGACATTAAAGTCGGGCCTATAGGACTTCGAGCCTTCGGGGGCAACCGCATGGCGCACTATTTGCGGCCTTGCGCACAGAAAGGCGATCGATGACCGACGGGGAAACGCACAAGGTCGTGAATCAGTCGCCTCCTTACGGCGGCGTCAACCTTTTTGAGGCGGATCCGCTGGTGAATTCGGCGGCATCCGGCTTTCCCGATTCCGTCAGGCAGGAGCTATCGGAGCTCGGCGCGTTTTGGGGCACCCACGAGGCGCGGGAATTCGCCCGCCTCGCCAACCGTCACACCCCCGAGCTCGAGCGCTACAATTCGCGGGGCGAACGCGTGGACCAGGTTACCTTCCACCCAGCCTACCACGCTCTTATGCGGCGCTCGATGCTGGCCGGCCTCCACTCCTCGTCCTTCGATCGGGGCGAGGAGGAGGCGGGGCTCAGGCACCGGGCGCGCGCGCTGCGGCTCTACATGACGGCGCAGACCGAATGCGGGCATCTCTGCCCGATGACGATGACGAACGCGTCGCTCGCCAGCCTCAAGCATGCGCCCGATCTGTTCGGCATCTGGGCGCCGCGCATCCTCTCACGCAGCTACGATCGCAATTTCCGCCCGGCCGAGGAGAAGCGCGGCGTCACAATCGGCATGGGAATGACGGAAAAGCAGGGCGGCACCGACGTCCGCGCCAACACGACGCGGGCAGTGGCGGGGGAGGACGGTCTCTATCGCATCACCGGCCACAAATGGTTCTTCTCCGCCCCGATGTCCGACGCTTTTCTGGTGCTGGCGCAGGCGGAGGGCGGGCTGACATGCTTCCTCATGCCGCGAATCCTCCCGGACGGCTCCGTGAACGCGATCCGGCTGGAGCGGCTGAAGGACAAGCTCGGCAATCGCTCCAACGCCTCGGCCGAGGTCGAGTTTCACGGCGCCGCCGCCTGGCGGGTCGGCAATGAGGGGCGGGGGATCTCCACCATTCTCGAAATGGTGACGCTGACCCGCCTTGATTGCGCTGTCGCGAGCGCCGGCCTCATGCGCGGGGGTTTCGCGGAGGCTGTGCACCACGTCCGCCACCGCGCGGCCTTCGGCAAGAAGCTCATCGACCAGCCGCTCATGCAGCGGGTGCTTGCCGATATGGCGCTCGATCTCGCCGCTGTGCTGGCGCTGTCGCTGCGCCTGGCGGAAGCCTTCGATATGGCAGCGGACCATCCGGCGGAAGCCGCCTATGTCCGGCTGATGACACCGACCGTAAAATACTGGGTATGCAAGACTGCGCCGCCCTTTCTCTACGAGGCGATGGAGTGCCTCGGCGGCAATGGCTATGTCGAGGACAGCGCATTGCCCAGGCTCTATCGCGAGGCGCCGGTCAACGCCATCTGGGAAGGCTCCGGCAACGTCATGGCGCTCGACGTGGTGCGCGCGCTCACGGCCCAAGGCGTCCTCGACCAAGTGCTCGCGACGCTTGGTAGCGAACTCGGGCCAGGCTCCAAGGCTGCCGTCGACGTTCTCTCGGCGGCTGCAAGCGTCGCAATGGAGGATGAAGGCTCGGCGCGCATCCTGGTGGAACAGCTGGCGCTGACCGCGGCAGCGGCGGCGCTTCGCCGCGACTATCCGCCAGCTTTCGCCGACGCCTTCATCGAGACACGCCTCGGCCGCCCCTGGCGCGCCACCTACGGCATGATCGACGGCCGCTTCGATTCCCGCACGCTGGTGGATTACATTGCGCCGGCGCTCGGCTAGTTCGGCCTGAATGACGAGTGCACCAGATGAAATACCAGCCAATTCAGAATGTCGGCGCAGGTGAACCCAGGATAGTCAACCTCCGTTGTCCAGCATGCAACCACGCTGGCGCCTTTGGTGGCTTGAAGAGCTGCAACGATGTCTCGTGGACAACGAAAACACAAGACGGCAACGAGCATTTCTATGCAGGCATGCGACAATGCCCAAATCTTGAGTGTCGGGCCTTGATATTTATAATTCTGCGACAAGGCCAGTTAGATAGGTCTTTTCCACCAGAAGTTATTGACTTTGATTCGTCGAATCTGCCGCAACCAATTCTCGCTACACTTGAAGAAGCAATTTCCTGTCATAGTGCCGACTGCTTTAAAGCAACAGCGCTGATGGTTCGGCGCCTCCTTGAGGAACTTTGCGAAGACAAGGGGGCAGTTGGAGCAAGCCTAAAGGACAGACTTCAGAGCCTCGGCAGCAATATAATTGTGCCGAAGGAGTTGTTGGACGCGGCAGATGAATTGCGATTGCTTGGAAACGATGCTGCCCACATCGAGGCCAAGTCGTACAATTCTATCGGAAAAGAGGAGGCGGCGCTCGCCATCGAACTCGCAAAGGAGCTCCTGAAAGCAGTCTATCAATACTCATCGCTGGTTGGGAGGCTCAAGGCTTTGAAAAAACCCTGACTGCGAAACACCCTCGATTGCCTCGCGAAGATTGCGCATCAGCTCGTCCATCGTTTCACCCTCGGTGGCGCAACCCGGAATGGCCGGTACTTCGGCCCAGTAGCCGCCTTCTTTCGCATAGTGGACAACGACCTTGATCTTCATGACCCGTCCTTCCAGCGCTGTGCCCAACACATAGGCGCAACCACCGAGCCCGAAAAGGCCGCTCTTCCTAACGAGCCTCCCGTCGAATCGCGGCAATTCGGTCGAGCACTCCCTGCAGGATGAACGCGGCGGCGGCGGCGTCGATCTTCTCGGCGCGCTTCCGCCGCGACAGATCCGCTTCGATCATGGCGCGCTCGGCGGCGGCGGTGGAGAGGCGTTCGTCCCAGAGCACGACGGGAATCGCCGTGAGCGGGGCGAGATTGCGGAGGAAGGCGCGGGTCGCCTGGGCACGCGGGCCCTCGGTGCCGTTCATGTTGATCGGAAGGCCCAAGACGAGGCCGCCGACCTTTTCCCGCGCCACAATCGCGAGAAGCTCCTCGGCGTCCTTGGCGAATTTCGTTCGCTGGATAGTCTGGAGCGGCGTCGCGATCTGGAGCCCGGGATCGGAAAGCGCGATGCCGATGGTCTTGGTGCCAAGGTCGAGGCCGGCGAGGCGCGCCCCCGGAGCGAGCCTTTCGGCGAGGTCTTCGATCGAGATTTCGGGGCCGGCCGCAGGCATTTACGCGACTGTAACACCGAATCGGGTCGTTGTCCTCGCGGGTGGGCGGAGCTAAGCACGCGTCATGGGAAAACGAGTGATTCCGCCCGACGAAGGCGTGAACGGATCGGGCGGAGAGATCGTCCCCGTCAATCTTCGGACCGCGCTCGAAGAGCGCTACCTCGCCTACGCACTCTCCACGATCATGAACCGCGCGCTGCCCGACGTGCGCGACGGGCTGAAGCCGGTACACCGGCGCGTGCTCTACGCGATGCGCGAGATGCGGCTCCTGTCGACCGGCGGATACAAGAAGTCCGCCAAGGTGGTCGGCGAGGTGATGGGCAATTTCCACCCGCATGGCGACCAGTCGATCTATGACGCGCTGGTCCGTCTCGCGCAGGATTTCGCCGTCCGCTATCCGCTGGTCGACGGGCAGGGCAATTTCGGCAATGTCGACGGCGATAACCCCGCCGCCATGCGCTACACCGAGGCGCGCATGACGCCCGTCGCCGAGCTCCTTCTGCGCGGCATCGACGAGGACGCCGTCGATTTCCGCCCGACCTATGACGGGGAGGGGAGCGAGCCGGTGGTCCTTCCGGGCGCCTTCCCGAACCTCCTCGCCAACGGTTCGGCCGGCATCGCCGTTGGCATGGCGACCAACATCCCGCCGCACAATGCGGCGGAGCTCTGCGACGCGGCGCTCCATCTGATCAAGTTCCCAAACGCCACCCTCGCCAAGATCATGGAGTTCGTGCCTGGGCCGGATTTTCCGACCGGCGGCATCATCGTCTCCTCGCGCGAGACGCTGGCGGAGGCCTACAAGACCGGACGCGGCGGCATCCGTGTCCGCGCCCGCTGGGCGACCGAGGATCTCGGCCGCGGCACCTGGGCAGCGGTCGTCACCGAGATCCCTTACCAGGTGCAGAAAAACCGGCTGATCGAGGCGGTTGCCGGGCTGATCGAACAACGGAAGTTGCCGCTCGTCGGCGACGTGCGCGATGAGAGCGCGGAGGACGTGCGTATCGTCATCGAGCCGAAGAGCCGCGCGGTCGACCCCGCGCTGATGATGGAATCGCTGTTCCGCACGAGCGAGCTCGAGGCGCGCTTTTCGCTCAACATGAATGTGCTGTCGCGTGGCCAGGTGCCGAATGTTTTGTCGCTCCGCGACGTGCTGCGCGAATGGCTCGATCATCGCAAGATCGTGTTCCTCCGGCGCTCGCGCTTCCGCCTCGGCAAGATCGCCGAACGGCTGGAGGTGCTCGGCGGCTATCTCATCGCCTACCTCAACCTCGACGAGGTGATCCACATCATCCGCACCGAGGATGAGCCGAAAGCGGTGATGATGAAGCGGTTCAAGCTCTCCGAGCCGCAGGTCGAGGCGATCCTCAACATGCGGCTTCGGGCGCTGCGCAAGCTCGAGGAAATCGAGATCCGCAAGGAGTTCGACGCGTTGAAGGCGGAGAAAAAGGATCTCGAGGCGCTGCTCAAATCCGAGGAACGTCAGTGGAAGTGCGTCGCCTACGAGATCGCCGAGGTGAAGAAGACTTTTGGGCCGAACACACGGCTCGGCAAGCGCCGCACCGGCTTTGCAGATGCGCCAGAGATCGATGTCGGAGATATGCAGGAGGCGATGATCGAGCGCGAGCCGGTGACGGTCGTCCTCTCCGACAAGGGCTGGGTTCGCGCCTTGCGCGGCCACCTGTCCGATCTCGCGACGCTCACCTTCAAGGAGGGCGACCGGCTGAAACGCGCCTTCCACGCGACGACGATGGACAAGGTGCTGCTTCTCTCGACCGGCGGGAAGGTCTTCACGCTCGAAGCGGCGAAGCTTCCGGGCGGGCGCGGCCACGGCGAGCCGGTGCGGCTCATGCTCGATATGGACAAGGACCAGGATGTCGTGGCGATTTTTCCCTTCGATCCGAACCGAAAACTCCTCATCGCAAGCGCCGCGGGATACGGATTTCGCGTGGCCGAAAGCGAGCTCGTCGCCAACACGCGAAAAGGCAAGCAGGTGCTGAACGTTTCCGGCGCCGACGAGGCCAAGATCTGCGTGCCGGCGGAGGGCGATGTCGTCGCGGTCGTCGGCAGTAACCGCAAGATGATCATTTTTCCGCTCGAGCAGCTGCCGGAAATGGCGCGCGGCAAGGGGGTCCGGCTGCAACGCTACAAGGACGGCGAGCTGTCCGACGCACGCGTCTTCTCGAAGCGGGAAGGCCTGAGCTGGACGGATTCCGCCGGCCGGCTTCACACGCGGCCCGTCGCGGAGCTGAAGGACTGGATGGGCGAGCGCGCCCAAGCTGGCCGCCTCGCTCCGCAGGGCTTTCCGAAATCGAACAGGTTTGGAGACGGCTAACGGCTTTATCGCAAGCGGGCTGGCCGATAGATTAGGCGTGCGATGTCCCAATATGTTGCAATTGTCGAGGACGCCGGACCGGACAAGGCGGTCGGAGTCTGGTTTCCCGACCTTCCGGGCTGTTTTTCAGCGGGCGACACGCTCGATGAGGCAATATCGAATGCTTCCGCCGCGGTCGCACTCTACGCAGAGACCTTGGAGGAGGAGGGCGGGACACTTCCGTCGCCGCGCAGCCTGTCGGCCCTGAAAAGCGACCCGGCTTTCCTCGCCGATCTCCAGGGCAACATGGTCGCGCTGATTTCGATTCCGGAGAGGATTTCGTCCGCCGCCGAATAGCAGCGGCGCGCTTCCGCAAGCCGCCTCGGCGATGAGGCTTTTCGGACGGGAAGGGCTACGCCCTTTCCATCCCGACGGCCAATGCAGCGCGCTAAGGGCTGACCTTCGACGCGGCGGCGTGGCGGGCCGCCGGCACGCGCTTTACCGAGGCGCGCCCCTCGCCGTAGTTGCCGGCGAGGTCGCGGGCGAGCCGCACCACGGCATTCCTCAGCGCGAGGCTGCCGATTTGCCCATAGGCCTGCAGCAGTTCCGTAGCGCCTGGCTCGCTCAGAATGGCGCGCGCATCGCCGCGCTCGCCGTCGGCCGAAGAGCCGCCTGAATTACCGGTGAAGAAATAGGCCACCGGCACATCGAGAACCTTGCTGATTTCCGCCAAGCGTCCGGCGCCGATCCTATTGGTCCCGTTCTCGTATTTCTGAATTTGCTGAAACGATACGCCAACTTCCTTGCCTAACTTCTCTTGGCTAACTCGAAGCTGCTTCCGCCGCGTGCGTAGGCGCGCACCCACCAACGCGTCCATTGGTGTCGCTGCTTTGGCCATTTTGCGGAACCTCACATCCTAGATTTTCTGCTAACAGGTTGTAGCCGACTTCGATTACCAGTTCCAATCCGTTTAAGGCTAAAATTGTCGCGCATTGCCGCAGGTACCTACACTTGCGAAATCTTAGTTAACCCGCACCCAGCCCTTCGGCGACAGCCGCTCTTGCGGCCTAAACCGCGCCTTATAGTCCATTTTGGGCGAACCATCGACCCAATAGCCGAGATACACGTAAGGCTTGCCGAGTTTTCGCGCGCGCTCGATGTGCTCGAGAATCATGAAGGTGCCGAGCGAACGCTCCGCCGCCTCCGGGGCGAAGAACGAATAGACCATCGAGAGCCCGTCGGAGAGGAGATCGGTCAGCGTGCAAGCCACGATCTCTCCCTCGTCGCGTCCCGAAATCGCGCTGTCCGGGCCGCGCCTGCGATACTCGACGACGCCGCTGTCGACGTGGCTGTCCTCCACCATCAGCGCGTAGTCGAGCACCGACATGTGAGCCATGCCGCCGTCGGAATGGCGGCTGTCGAGATAGCGGCGGAAGAGGCGGTACTGGTCGCTGGTCGCCTGAGCCGGGCGGAAGCGGCCGATGAGATCGCGATTGGCCTTCCAGACCCGCCGCATGTTGGCCGTCGGGCGGAAGGCGTCGACACAGACGCGAACAGATACGCAGGCCATGCAGGATTCGCAGGCCGGGCGATAAGCGATGCCCTGGCTACGGCGAAAGCCGCCTTGCGTCAGCAGATCGTGCAATTCCGTGGAATTCGGCCCGACCAGATGCGTGAAGACCTTCCTCTCGTGCCGCCCCGGCAAATACGGGCAGGGGCTCGGCGCGGTGAGGTAGAACTGGTGGGCGTCCGTTACGATCTTCGTCATCGAAGCAGTCTCGCGCAAGCATCATACCACGCCGGCGCCCTGGGCAAGGCAAATCCGCTTCCGCTCAGGTCGTTCCGTCCGAGGAGCGACTAGTTTGTCAACTCCACATCAAGGGTCCAGTTCAGGATTGTGAGGATCGTGTTGTCGTCGTGCACACGCTCTTGGATCGCGATGGTATGCGTTCCGGGGCCTACGTTGGCTATCCATTCGAACGAATAGGCGGCAGCGAAAACGGGAAACGCCCCCGCGGCGAAGCTCGATGTTGCTGTCTTCGAGTTCAACTCACCACCGTTACGCGTCGCCCGGACGAAGCATCCGTCCACATTGTTGGTGATGCCGACCAGGTCGCATTTCGCGACCACCGAGAACCTGACCTTGATGCAGCGCGGCGGCGAACCCGCTGGTATCGTGACGGCGGTAGTGGCGCCGGCGATCGGCACGAAGGTCGTGCTTTGCGTCGAGCTCGCCACGCTCTCAGTCTTGACGTTGCTCGAAACCGACGCACCGCAATTGAAATTTATGGGCGCGGCACTCGCGTCCGCCACCAGGAAGAGTCCGCATAGCAGAGCAACGAACCGAGCCATGTCCAAATGAGCCAGCATGTCATTCCCCAATCAGGCAAAGACAGCGAAGGGTAACAGCATTCACGCGATTTGTAAGACACCTGCACGTGCCGGATCGCCGAGACCTGCCGATGGTTTCTCGGACAGCGCAAGCGCCTAGGGCTGTGAGCGGACTGCGACGGTGCCGAGCACGAGGTCGTGAAGGAGCTGTTTTCGCGGCGTAAAGAGCGCGACCAGCAGGACCAGCGGAGTCAGGATCACGACGGAGATCCAAAAGCCGAGGACGTGCAGGAGAGCAAGCCCGTAGTACATCCGCTCGCCGCGCACCGTGCGTATCTCGATCCCCATGAAGCGCATGCCGGGTGTCGCCGAATTCGGCCCGCCGAGGGTCAGCACCGAATAGAGGATCGCGACCACTGGCCAGACTGCCGGTAACAACAGCCAGAGAAGACCGAGAGTGAAGATGCCAATGACCGCGATGATGAGGTAGGCGACCACCATAAGGACAAGGACGACGGCCGCATCGATCAGGAAGGCGAAAGCGCGGCGCGTGCGCACGCCCTCATAGCGCTCCGGATGCACCCCCGGGTCGTACGTGAGCTCGCCGGCGTCGAGCGTGATCGTGGTTTGGCTCATTCGAGGCACCTCCGCCTCAGAAAATAGGAGGCGCTTGAGCCGGTTCAAGCCTCAGCGGCGAATGGAACGGCGGCAGGTCACGTCGCCACTCGCTTCCGAACTGCCTGCCGAAGCTCGGCTTCTTGGAGGCCGATGGCGGGAAGCCTCAGCCAGCTGCGAGCTTCTCCGCGGCGCGCGGGGCGAAATAGGTGAGGATGCCGTCGGCGCCGGCCCGCTTGAAGGCGATGAGGCTCTCCATCATCGCCCGCTCACCATCGATCCAGCCGTTACGCGCCGCGCCCTCGATCATCGAATACTCGCCCGAAACCTGATAGGCGAAGGTCGGCATGCCAAAAGCCTCCTTCACGCGATAGAGGATGTCGAGATAGGGGAGGCCCGGCTTCACCATCAGCATGTCGGCGCCCTCGGCGATGTCGGCCTCCGCTTCGCGCAGCGCCTCATCGGAATTCGCCGGATCCATCTGGTAGGTGCGTTTGTCGCCGATGAGCGTGGCGCTCGTGCCGATCGCGTCGCGGAAGGGGCCGTAGAAGGCCGAGGCATACTTCGCCGTGTAGGCCATGATCTGCACCTTGCCGAAGCCGCCGGCGTCCAGCGCCTCGCGGATCGCGCCGACCCGCCCATCCATCATGTCGGAGGGCGCGATGATGTCAGCCCCGGCTTCAGCCTGGACCAGCGCCTGGCGGACGAGCTGAGCAACGCTGGCATCGTTGAGGATCTCCTCCCCCTCCATCAGCCCGTCATGGCCGTGGCTTGTGTATGGGTCGAGGGCAACGTCGACGATGACGCCGACCTCCGGCACCGCCGCCTTGATAGCGCGGCAGGCGGTGCAGACGAGGTTTTTCGAGTTCAGCGCCTCCGACCCAAGCAGGTCGCGGCGCGACGCTTCGGTGGAGGGAAAGAGCGCGATCGCCGGGATTTTCAGGCGGGCCGCGCGCTCCGCCTCGCGCACCGCTTGGTCAACCGATAGCCGCTCGACGCCGGGCATCGAGGCGACAGGCTGGCGCGTGTTCTCGCCGTCGATCAGGAAGAGCGGCCAGATGAGGTCGTTCACCGACAGCGTCGTTTCGCGGACCAGCCGTCGCGACCAATCGGTGCGGCGGTTCCGCCTGAGGCGGCGTCGGCCGGTGATGCGGTCGATGTCGGGGCGGGGGGCAGTAAATGGCGCTGTCATCGTCGATCCGATTTGTTCGCGGTAAGATAGCACCCCGCGATGCCGCCTCCAACCAAACCTCACCGTTCGATTGACGCCTCGGGTCTCGGCTCGTATGCCTCGCGTCTCGCACGGGATCGGCAAACGGAAACGGCATGAGCGACGCGCTGGGCGGCCCGATCGAGCCGCAGGGGTCGCGGCTGCCGCTCACCATTCTTTATATGCGGGTGGTGGCGCTGCTCTTGCTGATGGCGGGGCTGGCGCGCGCCTGCCAGGTGCTCGGAATATTCACGCCGGACGGTCTGACCTTCGCCGATCTTACGCCGGCCAAGCGCTCCGCCGCGGTCACACTGCTTCTCGTCGACCTTTTCGCGGCGGTAGGGCTGTGGGTTGGAGCGGCGTGGGGGCCGGTCATGTGGGCGGTCGCGCTTGCCGTCGAGGTCTCGATGTACACCCTGTTTTCCGAGCTTTTCGGCAGCTATCCGCTGCGCGTTCTGGTGCACGCCTGCCTGTTCATCGGGTTTCTCGCGCTGTCCTTCATGGAGTGGCGGCGCACTCTGGCGGAATGACACGAGGCGCGAAATCGACCGGTTCGATACTGGAAAGATTTAATTAAGCGTTTCGCTTAAGTGCATCTTCAATCTGCAACCGTATCGTCGCAACAATACACCCGTCGACAGGGGCGGAACGGCGAGGATTGGACATGCTGATGTCAGAACAGGCGGCGGCCCGCTACGAGGCGGCGGATACGGCTCCCGACGACACCAAGACGCTCTATCTTGATGCGTTGACGCTGGTGGAGCGCCTGCACCGGCGTTTGCTCGACGTCATCAAGGACGAATTCGACCGCATGGGGCGCTCCGACGTGAACAGCGTGCAGGCGCTGCTGCTCTTCAACATCGGCGATTCAGAGCTGACGGCGGGCGAACTCCGGACCCGCGGCTACTACCTCGGCTCGAACGTCTCCTACAATTTGAAGAAACTCGTCGATTCCGGGTTCATCCGGCACCAGCGTTCGCGGGTCGACCGCCGCTCGGTGCGGGTTTCGCTGACCGAGCGGGGCCTGGAGGTCGCGCACGTCGTCAACGAGCTCTACAACCGCCACATCCAGTCGATCGAGAAGGTCGGCGGCATCGCGGCGGAGGATTTTCGCCTGATGAACAAGGCGCTGCAGCGTCTGGAGCGCTTCTGGACCGATCAGATCCTCTACCGACTTTAAGCACGCCGTCTTAGTCCAGGTCTTTGTCTTTAGGGGCCCGTGCCGCGTGAGCGGCGCGGGCCTTTTGCTTGACCTGTTCGGTGCCGGCGGAATCCCGACATCGATTGGCCACAAAATCCGCGAAAATCTGCCGTGTGGCGTGGCCCTTGCGGCGCAACGCGGATACCCGTCAGAATAGTGCGGGCCTGGCGCAGCGCGGCAACCGGCCATACTTAATGGGCCGTTAAGCCCAATTCGGCTAGCGATTGCGAACGCTAGGTTGGCGACCGGCCTCAAAACAGGATTTTTCGATTTGATGAGATCGCTTCGGACATTGGCAATCGTCGCGGTCGCCGCCGCCCTGGTCGTTCCCGCCGGCGCGCAAGAAAACCTGACCGGCGTGCAGCAATCGGAATGGGCCGAAAGCTTCGACGCGGAGTCATTCATTGCGCGGCCCGTCGCCACCACGAATCCGATCCTGGCGCCGCAGACCGTGCCGGCCATGGAGCAGGCGATCTACGCCTATCAAGACCTCGTGGCGCGCGGTGGTTGGCCGAGCGTGCCGGCCGACATGGAGCTACGGATGGGCGTGCTCGATCCGCGCGTCGTCGAACTGCGCCGCCGACTGATCGCCTCGGGCGATCTTCGGCAGACGAGCGGCGACGCGGCGGCGTTCGATTCCTATGTCCAGGCTGCCGTGAAACAGTTTCAGGAACGTCACGGCCTTCCGGGCGACGGAGTAGTCGGCGCCAGCACGCTGAAAGCTCTCAACGTGCCCGCACATGTCCGGCTGGCGCAGCTGCAGGCGAACGTCGAGCGCATCAAGGCCATGGGCCTGCCCAACGAGCGCTACATCATGGTCAACATTCCGGGCGCGCAGATCGAGGTCGTCGAGAACGGCGCGGTCGTTTCGCGCCACATTGCGGTGGTCGGAAAAGTCGACCGGCAGACACCATTGCTCGCCAGCAAGATTCACGAGATCCGCTTCAATCCATTCTGGACGGTTCCGGCTTCCATCATCAAGAAGGACCTGATCCCGAAGATGCAGAAGGAGCCGACCTACCTCACCGACCATCAGATCCGCATCTTCAACCAGCAGGGCGTCGAACTGCAGCCTGAGCAGGTGAACTGGTACACCGACGAAGCGGTCGACTACCTCTTCCGTCAGGATCCCGGCGACCAGAACTCGCTCGGCTTCGTAAAACTGCAGTTTCACAATCCGCACGACGTCTACCTGCACGACACTCCGGCGAAGAACCTCTTCGGCTCCGACTACAGGTTCGAATCGTCGGGCTGCGTGCGCGTCTTCAATGTGCGCGAGCTTGTCGCCTGGGTGCTGCGCGACACTGGCTACGACCGCGCGCGGGTGGACGAAACGATCCGCTCAGGCGAACGGCTCGACGTTCAGGTGATAAATCCGCCGGCGATCTACACCGTCTACTTCACGGCATGGACGACCGGCGACGGCCTGGTGCATTTCCGCGACGACATCTACGGGCTCGACAACCAAGGCACCGTGGCGCTAGCGCAGGACCCGAACCTCATCGGCTCGCCGGTTGCCTCGCAGTAGATGATCTCAGGCTTTAAGGACAAGGATTCAGCGACCGATTGGAGCCGCTTCGACGCGATGACGGACGAGGAGCGCCATCGGGCTGCGCTTCTTGATCCAGACGCGCAGCCAGTGAGCGATGCCGACTGGGCGCGAATGAAACGGACGCCTCGGGAAAAGATCCGCGCTCGTGCACTCGCTCTCATTCGAAAATCAGAGCAGCCGGAGAAACGATGAAGAAGACCTACCACGGCAGCTGCCATTGCGGCCGCGTGAAGTTCGAGGCTGACATCGACCTCAGCCAGGGCACGGGCAAGTGTAATTGCTCGATCTGCACCAAAAGTCGGCACTGGGGCACTATCGTCAAGCCGGCTGATTTCCGTCTGCTTTCGGGCGAAGACGTGCTGACGGACTACCAGTTCGGTACGTTCACCGGACATAATCTCTTTTGCAAATACTGCGGCGTCCGACCCTTCGGACGCGGGCATCTCGACGTCCTGGGCGGTGACTATGTCTCGGTGACCCTTGCCACGCTCGACTATCTCGACCCCACAGAACTCGCCGAGGCGCCGGTCCGTTACTCCGACGGGCGCAACAATAACTGGATGAACCCGCCGGCCGAGACGCGGCACCTTTGATTTGATTACGACCGTGCGCGCGGTTCTCGCCTAACGCCAAAATCGCTCACGGTCGGGATCGGGGTTCCCTTGGCGAGGGCCGGCTCGCTGTGGTATCGCGCGGCAGCGGATCGCTGTTGCAGTGTAGCAGACCGCACGCCCGTTCCTTGTAACCGGATGCCCCAATGTCGCCGAACGAGCCTGCCCGCAAGCGCTCCCAGCCCGACGCGTTCTTTTCCGCGACGCTCGCCGAAGCTGATCCTGAGATCGCCGGTGCGATCGCCAAGGAACTCGGCCGTCAGCAGCACGAGATCGAGCTGATCGCCTCGGAAAACATCGTGTCGCGCGCGGTGCTTGAGGCGCAGGGCTCGGTCATGACGAACAAATACGCCGAGGGCTATCCGGGCAAGCGCTATTATGGCGGCTGCGAGTTCGTCGATATCGCCGAAACGCTGGCGATCGAGCGGGCGAAAAAACTGTTCGGCGCGAACTTCGCCAACGTGCAGCCGAATTCCGGCAGCCAGATGAACCAGGCGGTGTTTTTGGCGCTGCTCCAGCCCGGCGACACCTTCATGGGTCTCGACCTAGCGGCTGGCGGGCATCTGACTCATGGGTCGCCGGTCAACATGTCGGGAAAATGGTTCAAGGTCGTGCCCTATGGCGTCAGGCGCGAAGACCAGCTCCTCGACTACGACGAGATCGAGAAGATAGCGCGCCAGGCGAAGCCGAAGCTCATCCTTGCCGGCGGCACGGCCTATTCGCGCATCTGGGATTTTCGCCGCTTTCGCGAGATCGCCGACGCCGTCGGCGCCTATCTGATGGTCGACATGGCGCACTTCGCCGGCCTCGTCGCAGGCGGCGCGCATCCCTCGCCGATCCCCCACGCCCACGTCGTCACCTCGACCACGCACAAGTCGCTCCGCGGCCCGCGCGGAGGCCTGATCCTCACCAACGACGAGGAGATGGCGAAGAAGATCAACTCGGCGGTCTTTCCAGGCCTGCAGGGCGGGCCGCTGATGCATGTGATTGCCGCCAAGGCGGTCGCCTTCGGCGAGGCGCTCCGGCCCGACTTCAAGGTCTACGCCAAGAACATCGTGGAAAACGCCCGCGCGCTTGCGGGCTCGCTGAAAAGCACCGGCTTCGACATCGTCTCCGGTGGCACCGACAACCATCTGATGCTGGTCGATCTCCGTCCGAAGCGCCTCAAGGGCAACGTCTCGGAGAAGGCGCTGGTCCGCGCCGGCCTCACCTGCAACAAGAACGGCATCCCCTTCGATCCGGAAAAGCCCTTCGTAACGTCGGGCATCCGTCTCGGCACGCCAGCCTGCACGACGCGCGGTTTCGGTGTCGGGGAATTTCGCCAGGTCGGCCAGCTGATTGCCGAAGTGCTCGACGCGGTGGCGCAATCGCCCGACGGCGCGGCGCCGCTCGTCGAGGCCGCGGTCAAGGACAAGGTCAGGGCGCTCACCGACCGTTTTCCGATCTATCAGAGCTAGCACCCGCCATGCGCTGTCCCTATTGCGGCGCCACCGACACGCAGGTGAAGGATTCGCGGCCGACGGAAGACGCCGCCGCGATCCGCCGCCGCCGTGTCTGCGTGGAATGCGGCGGGCGCTTTACGACCTTCGAGCGGGTGCAGTTGCGCGAGCTGACCGTGCTGAAGCGCTCCGGGCGCCGTGTGCCCTTTGAGCGGGACAAGCTCGTGCGCTCGGTGCAGGTGGCGCTTCGCAAGCGGCCGGTCGATGCGGAACGGGTGGAGCGCATGATCTCCGGCATCGTCCGCCAGCTCGAAAGCCGCGGCGAGCAGGAGATACCGGCGGAGGAGATTGGTCTGCTTGTCATGGACGGCCTCAGGAACCTCGACGCGGTCGCCTACGTCCGCTTCGCCTCCGTCTACCGAGATTTCCGCGAGGCCAAGGATTTTGAGACCTTCGTTGGCGAGCTCGCCGAGAACGAGGGCGGCACCGCGAAAGATGACTGAAAACCTCGATCGCCGCTTCATGGCGGCGGCGATCCGGCTCGGGGCAGGTGCGAACGGCTCGACCTGGCCCAATCCCGCCGTCGGCGCGATCGTCGTGAAGGACGGCATCGCTATCGGCCGCGGCCACACGGCGCGTGGCGGGCGGCCGCATGGGGAGGTGGAGGCGCTTGCCGCAGCCGGGGAGGGCGCCCGAGGCGCGACGCTCTACGTCTCGCTCGAGCCGTGCTCGCATCAGGGCCGCGCGCCACCCTGCGCGGACGCCATTGCGGCGGCGGGAATCGGCCGCGTCGTCGCGGCGATCGGCGACCCTGACCCACGCGTCAACGGCACCGGGTTCGAACGCCTTCGGGCGACGGGTGTCGAGGTGGCATCAGGATTATTGGCGGACGAGGCAAGGCGAGCGCATGCGGGGCATATCCGCCAGGTCGAAAGCGCCCGGCCGCATGTGCTTCTGAAGCTCGCGGTCTCGTCCGACGATGCGATCGGGCGCGTCGGAGAAGCAGAGGTCGCGGTGACGGGCGACCTCGCGCGCCGGCACGTCCAGGCGCTCCGCTCCCGTTTCGACGCGATCCTGGTCGGCCGCGGCACGGTCGAGACCGACGACCCGGAGCTGACAGTGCGGCTGCCCGCCCTCGAAGACCGTTCTCCTATCCGCGTCGTTCTCGACAGTGACGGCAGGCTCGGTAGCGACCGACGCGTCTTCGGCGGTACCGTTCCGACCTGGGTGCTCGGCTCGGCCGGCTCCGACGCCAACGCAGCCGGGATCGTGCGCCGGTTCGAAGTGCCGCGCTCGTCCAGCGGCCTCGATCTCGATGCGTGCCTGCGACTTCTGGCGCGGGAGGGGATCACCCGGCTTCTCGTCGAGGGCGGCGCAAAATTGGCGTGCGGCCTTATCGAAGCCGACCTCGTCGACGAGGTCATGCTGTTCCGCAGTCCGGAGGCACTTGGCGGAAAGATCGTTCCCGCGTTGACTGGACTGCCCCTCTCGACAATCGAAAGCTCGGAACGATTTAAGTGCATTGAGCGGCGGCGGTTCGGAGCCGATATGATGAGCCGATACGAGCGAGCGCGCTGATGTTCACCGGAATCGTAACCGACGTCGGCAGGGTCGTGCATATCGTCGAGCGGAACGACGTGCGCCGCATCTCCGTTGACAGCGCCTACGATCCCGCCACGATCGCTGTCGGCGCCTCGATATCCTGCGCCGGAATCTGCATGACGGTCGTGTCCTTCGAGAGCGGCGGGCGCGGCGCTGTGTTCGACGTGGAGGCTGCGCCGGAGACGCTGGCGCTGACCAGCGTGCGGACGTGGAAGGTCGGCACGCGGGTCAATCTCGAGCGGCCGCTCAAGGTGAGTGACGAGCTCGGCGGCCATTTGGTCGCCGGTCATGTCGACGGTCTCGCTACGATCGTCACCCGGGAGGATCTTGGCGAGACGGCGCGGTTCACCTTCGAGGCGCCGCATGAGTTGTCCCGCTACATCGCTCCGAAAGGCTCGGTCTCCCTCGATGGTACCTCGCTCACCGTCAACGGCGTCAACGGTCGGCGCTTCGACAGCCTCATCATTCCGCACACGCTGAAAGTCACCACCTGGGGCGAACGGCAGGTCGGCGACGCCGTCAACATCGAGATCGACACCCTGGCGCGCTACGTTGCGCGCCTCGCCGAGCCGGTCTAGACCCTTGGTTTCACTAAAGTTTGGTGCTGATGGCTGACCGCCCACCCCATTTGCTCATCATCGAAGCGCGCTTCTACGACGACATCGCCGATGAGCTTCTGAGCGGAGCGACCACGGCGATCGAGCGCGCCGGAGCGACGTTCGAGCGCGTCACTGTCCCGGGCGCCCTGGAGATCCCGGCGGCGCTTGCCATGGCTGCCAGTGCGAGCGGCCGATATGATGGCTACGTTGCGCTTGGCTGCGTCATCCGTGGCGAGACTTCCCACTACGATACGGTTGCGAGCGAATCCGCGCGCGGCCTCATGGATGTCGCGGTCGCGAACAGGCTGGCGGTCGGCAACGGGATTCTCACCGTCGAGAACGACGCACAGGCGTGGGCGCGCGCCCGGGTCAGCGAGATGAACAAAGGCGGCGCCGCCGCGGAAGCGGCGCTCGCCATGGTGGCGCTAAAGGCAGGGTTCCGGCCATGACATCCGTCCGCCCCGCAAATCAGCGCGGTGCAGCCCGGCTTTGCGCGGTGCAGGCGCTGTATCAGATGGACGTGGGCGGCGCTCCGCTACCGGCGGTTATCCAGGAATTTGAATCGCATAGGTTGGGTTCAGAGATCGAAGGCCAACAGCTGAGACCCGCCGACGTTGATTTTTTTCGCGCGCTCGTCGCGGGCGTCGTGGAAGACCAGCGACGCATCGACCCGATCATCCATGCCGCGCTGCCGCCGACCTGGCCGCTGACGCGCATCGACCTGACGCTCCGCGCGATCCTCCGCTGCGGCGTTTTCGAGCTTTTGGCGCGCCGCGACGTGCCGGCGCGCGTCGTCATCACCGAATACGTCGATGTCGCAAATGCTTTTTTCTCCGCCGACGAGCCGGGATTGGTGAACGGCGTGCTCGATCGCGTGGCGCGCGATTCTCGGCCCGAGGAGTTTTCCAAAGCCGCCGCCGGCTGAGGACGGCCGCGTGCTGCCCGACGAGCTTTCCATCATCGATCGCTATTTCCGGCCGTTAGCCGGGGAGGGCGCGTTCGGCCTCCGCGACGATGCGGGCTGCCTCACAATCCCGCCCGAATACGAGCTCGTCGTCACCACCGACATGATTGCACGAGGAGTTCATTTCCTCGCCGGCGACCCGGCCGACACCGTCGCCCAAAAGGCGCTGCGGGTGAACATTTCGGACCTTGCCGCCAAGGGCGCGACGCCGCTCGCCTACGTGCTGAGCCTCGGGCTTTCGCCCGACCTCCACGAGGCCTGGCTGGCTGCTTTCGCGGATGGGCTTCGGACCGATCAGGACCGCTTCGCGCTCCGGCTGCTGGGCGGCGATACGATCGTTGTGCCGGACCGGCCGGTCATCTCGGTAACCGCCTTCGGCCTGGTGGCAAAAGGCCGGATGGTCCATCGCTTCGGGGCGAGGGCGGGCGACGAACTCTACGTGTCCGGCGTGATTGGCGCCAGCGAAGCAGGGCTCGCGCTTCGCAGGCGCGAGGCCGGACCGTGGGACCGGCTCGGGAACGAGGACCGAAACGCGCTTATCCGCCGCTACCGCGTGCCGGAGCCGCGAACCGCGTTGGCGCCGGCGCTCGTCGAATTCGCCTCGGCCGCCATGGATATTTCCGACGGGCTGGTCGGCGATTGCGACAAGCTCTGTGCGGCGTCCGGCTGCTCGGCATTGATCGAGGCGAACAAGGTGCCGCTTCCCCAAGGCCTGAGCGGGCCAGGCGATCCGCAATTGGTCGCCCGCCTCCTGACCGCCGGCGAGGATTTTGAGATTCTCGCCGCCGTGCCGCCGGGGAAGGCGGCAGCATTCCGGAAGGCAGCAACAGCCGCCGGCGTTCCGGTCACGCGCATCGGAGCGCTCACGGAAGGGGCGGAATTGCCGCAGGTGCTTTTCGGAGGGGCGCCGCTACGCCTATCAAGGCGGGCTTTCGTGCACGGGCGAGCCGAGGAGACGACATGACGGACCAGACCGCGCCGGGCACAATCATCGACGACCGCAAGGCGCGTCGTAATGTCCTGGTGCTCGCCACCGCCGGCGCGCTCGGCGGCTCGGCGCCGCCCATCACTTTCGCGGTGGCGGCGATCGCCGCCTACAATCTCCTCGGCGACGACAGGTCGTTCGCAACGCTGCCGATAACGGCGTTCGTGGTGGGAACCGCTTGCGGCACCGTGCCCGCGGCGCTGCTGATGCGCCGGGTCGGCCGAAAACCCGGCTTCATCACCGGCATGCTGATCAGTACTCTCGGCTCGACGCTCTCGGCCGTGGCCTTGATCGAAGCGAGCTTTCTGCTGCTTTGCGTCGGCTCGTTCCTCGTGGGATTCGCCGCCGCCTTCGTACAGCAGTTCCGCTTCGCCGCCGCCGATACCGCGAGCCCGGCATTCCGCCCGCGCGCCATCTCGCTGGTCATGGTGGGCGGGGTCGTTGCCGCGGTTCTTGGACCGCAAACCGTCATCCACACCGCGGACCTCTTGAAGGGGGCTCCCTTCGCCAGCGCTTTTTTAGGGTCGGCGGTGCTCAGCCTTTTGGGCGCGGGCGTTCTCCTTTTCCTCGATATTCCGCACATTCCGAGAAAAGCCGGCGCATCGAGCGGACGACCGATCGGCGAAATCGCCCGAAAACCAGAATTTTTGGTCGCCGTTGGCTGCGCGACCTCCGCCTTCGCAATGATGAGCTTCGTCATGACGGCCGCGCCGCTCGCCATGGTCATGCACCATCACCACCCCAACGCCGCGGTGCTCGGCATCCAATGGCATGTGCTCGCCATGTTCGCGCCGAGTTTCGTCACCGGGTCGCTGATCGCGCGCTTTGGCGCCCATCGGATCGTCGCGACCGGGCTCCTGCTTCTCATCGGCTGCTCGCTGGTGGCGCTTTCCGGCAGCACGATCGGGGACTTTTGGCTGGCGCTCATCCTCCTCGGGATCGGCTGGAATTTCGCCTTCATCGGCGGCACGGCGCTCGTCACCGAGACCTACCGGCCGGAGGAAAAGGAAAAGGTTCAGGCGCTCAACGACTTTTTCATCTTCGGCGTCGTGGCGCTCGCCTCCTTCTCGTCGGGCGAGATCCTCATCACCGGCGGCTGGAACGTCCTCAACATTGTCGTGCTACCGGTCGCCTTGACCTGCCTCGGCGCACTGTTCTGGCAGATGAGCCGGCGCCCGATGGCGGCCTAAGGCCCGGTGGTGCGTCAGTTTGAAATTTACTCGTCTCCGCGTCGTCACCAGATGAGCGTCACAGTGCCGGTCCTCCCTGCGGTAGCGCCATTGTGGATTCGGATCGTGTCTGCGCTATTCACCTCGATGTCGACCAGTTGGCCGAAATCGATGTAAACGATGTGGTCTCCCGCTGTGCCACTGAAACCCGACGTGATGGTTGCGGCGGGCGGTGATTCCAGGCCGATCCATCCTATGACGCCGCCGGTAATTTGCGACAAAGTCGCCTGGCCTGCTCCTTGGATCCCGATAGAGGTGTTCACGCCCATGGCCAGCACAGTTCGGTTGGGGGCAGGGCAATCGGCGCGCTGTTCTCGCCGGGCGCAAGGTCGTATGGGATCACAATAGTTCTTGGGAAATGAGTGGAGTCGAGACCATCGAGCCTGTCGGCGTTGAGGTTCGCCACCTTCACGGCGGAGTTGACGGCGAAGGGAGGGCGCCCCGGTTTGACGACGAGCGTGAGCGCTGTGGCGGCCGCCGCGGTGCTGGTATTGTCGACGCGAAACGATGCCCCGGCGATCGGCGCCAATAGTTTCGTCTGCGTGGCTCCAGAGTTGGTTTGTCCAAGGATGAAGTTGCCGCCCGTGGCCGAATAGCCGGCGCCGCCGAGGGCAACAACCAAGGCGGTGATTGAAACGACAAGCGAGGGCGATAGACATCGGCGCATTCTGCCCTTCGTCGAGAGGAATGCGATTGAACGAATAAGGCGGTTCATCGGGGGTTCTCCTTATTCCGGCTCAAACACCATATGCGTAGACCCGCCGTTCCTGCGCCACAATCAGGCTGGCGCGCTACCCAAAAATTCAAACTGAGACACTACGGGCGGCGCGGTTCCCTTGACGGGGGAGGGCGATTCCGCAATACCGCGCGGGCGTTCCATTTTCCGCTGGGCCCAGCTGTGGCGTTGACGCCTGCCCGGCCCGGCCAGACCTCATTTCAGGGGAAATTCTCTATGCTTTCGCTTTATTTCGTCATCGCCTGCGGCGTGCTGAGCATCGTCTACGCGGTCTGGGCGATCCAATCGGTGCTCGCCGCCGATGCCGGTAATTCCCGCATGCAGGAGATTTCCGCCGCGATCCGCGAGGGCGCCACCGCCTATCTCACGCGCCAATACACGACGATCGCGATCGTCGGCATCGTCGTCTTCGCTATTGCCTGGTACCTGCTCTCGGCGACGGCCGCCTTCGGCTTCGCCATCGGCGCGATCCTTTCCGGCACGGCTGGCTTCATCGGCATGCTCGTGTCGGTCCGCGCCAATGTTCGCACCGCCCAGGCGGCTTCGCAGTCGCTCGGCGCGGCGCTCTCCATCGCTTTTCGCTCAGGCGCCATCACCGGGCTCCTCGTCGCCGGCCTCGCGCTCCTCGGGGTCGCCGTCTACTTCTGGGTTCTGACCGGCCCGCTCGCCCACGATCCGGAGAGCCGCGACGTGATCGATTCGCTCGTGGCGCTCGGCTTCGGCGCCTCGCTCATCTCGATTTTTGCGCGCCTTGGCGGCGGCATCTTCACCAAGGGCGCCGATGTGGGCGGCGATCTCGTCGGAAAAGTGGAAGCCGGCATCCCGGAGGACGATCCGCGCAACCCCGCGACGATCGCCGACAACGTGGGCGACAATGTCGGCGACTGCGCCGGCATGGCGGCCGACCTCTTCGAGACCTACGCGGTGACCGTGGTGGCGACCATGGTGCTCGCCTCGATCTTCTTCGACGGCGCGCTGGCGCTTTCCATGATGCTGCTGCCGCTTCTGATCGGCGGCACCTGCGTGCTGACTTCGATCGCCGGCACGTTCTTCGTAAAGCTCGGGGCAAAAAACTCGATCATGGGCGCGCTCTACAAGGGCTTCATCGCCACCGCGCTCCTATCGATCGTGGCGGTCGCGCTGGTGATCTGGTGGCTGCTCGGCTTCGGCACGGAATACACCGCCGCCACCGCGACCGGCCCGGCGATATTCACCGGCCTCGATCTTTTCTATTGCGGCCTCACGGGGCTCGCTGTCACCGGCCTGATCATCTGGATCACCGAATATTATACCGGCACCAATTTTCGCCCGGTCCAGTCGATCGCCACGGCCTCCATCACCGGCCACGGCACCAATGTGATCCAGGGGCTTGCGGTCTCGCTTGAATCGACGGCGCTCCCGGCGCTCGTCATCATCGCCGGCATTTTGGTCGCCTACGGTTTTGCCGGCCTTTTCGGAATCGCCATCGCCGTCACCACGATGCTCGCGCTCGCCGGCGTGGTGGTGGCGCTCGACGCCTTCGGCCCCGTCACCGACAATGCCGGCGGCATCGCCGAGATGGCGGATCTGCCGGCCGACGTGCGAAAAACGACGGACGCGCTCGACGCCGTCGGCAACACCACCAAGGCGGTCACCAAGGGCTACGCGATCGGCTCCGCCGGCCTCGGCGCGCTGGTGCTCTTCGCCGCCTATACGTCGGACCTGAAGTTCTTCGCCGACAACGCAGCGCCCGGTTCGTTCTTCGAGGGCGTCAGCGTCAATTTCTCGCTCTCCAACCCCTACGTCGTGGTCGGCCTGCTCTTCGGCGGCCTGCTTCCGTACCTCTTCGGCGGCATCGCGATGACGGCGGTGGGCCGCGCCGCGGGGTCGATCGTGGAGGAGGTGCGCCGACAATTTCGCGAAAAACCCGGCATCATGCAGGGCACCGACAAGCCGGACTATGGGCGCGCGGTCGACATCCTGACGCGTGCGGCGATCCGCGAGATGATCTTGCCCTCGCTGCTGCCGGTGCTTTCGCCCCTCGTCTGCTTCGGCGCCGTCTATCTCATCGCCGACAAATCCGACGCTTTCGCCGCGCTCGGCGCCATGCTTTTGGGCGTCATCGTCACCGGCCTTTTCGTGGCGATCTCGATGACCGCCGGCGGCGGCGCCTGGGACAACGCCAAAAAACTGATCGAAGACGGCCACCATGGCGGAAAAGGCTCGGAGGCCCACAAGGCGGCGATCACCGGCGATACGGTCGGCGATCCCTACAAGGATACCGCCGGCCCGGCGGTCAACCCGATGATCAAGATCACCAACATCGTGGCGCTGCTGCTGCTTGCGGTGCTGGCGCAGTGAGTGGACAGACACGCTACCAAACGCCATATTCTACCCATGCACTTCAATGTCACGGTTTGTCGCGATGAGAAGGAGGGCGTTTGGTTCGTCCAATCCTCCGATGTGCCGGGCCTCAACGCCGAGGCGCCGACGCTCGATGCCCTGGTTGAAGCTATCAGCGACCTTGCGCCCGACCTGGTCGCGGCCAACCTTCCTAGGTTGGCGTGTGGCGAAGAGTAAAGTTGCGCCATGGATAAGCTGATCGTCTGCCGCGACCCCAATGTGATGGGCGGAACTCCAGTTTTTTTCGGGACGCGCGTGCCGGTGCAGACGCTGCTCGACTACCTTGAGGGGGGTGAGACCATCAACGACTTCCTCGAAGGGTATCCCTCGGTGACGCGGGATCAAGTGGTCGCATTCCTGGAAGAGGCCAAGGAGCGGCTGCTCGAATCCACCTTGTGAGAGTGTTTCTCGACGAGTGTGTCGATTGGCGTCTTTCGCGCGATCTGACCGGCCACGAGGTCAGGACCGCACGTCAAATGAAATGGACGACCATCGAGAACGGGGAGTTGCTCTCGCTTGCCTCGGAGCACTTCGACGTATTCGTGACGGTGGATCGCAACCTATCGTTCCAGCAGAACCTTGGCGCCTTTCCGATTGCGGTTATCGTGCTTCATGCGAACACGAACCGTCTCGCCGACCTTAGGTCATTGGTCCCGGAGATTCTGACCACCCTTCAAAGCGCGCGGGCGGGCGTGGCTACAATCGTAAGGACGCCGCCTGGACGGTAGTTCAGCCACGCCCGCGATACGGGCGAGCCTACTGCGTCCCGGTCGGCATCACCACGCCAGTCGCCGAAAACAGCTGCGAGAGGAAGGAGAAGTCGCGTCCGCCGGTCGGAGTGGTGCGCGACACGAGGTCGACGATCTGGCCGTCCTCCAGCCCGTAGTTGGCGATCTGCGCGACCTGGCTGTTCTCGTCGAAATAGACGGCGAGGACCGTCTGGTCGACGACGTGGGAGTTCATGAAGGCGACCGGGCGGTTGGTCTTCTGCGAGATGTAATAAAACACCTCGCCGCCGAAATCGGCCGTGGTGGACGGCGTCCCGAGCGCGATCATAACCTGCTCGCGCGGCGCCCCGACCTGCACCTGCTGCAGCGACGATTCGGAGGGCACATAACCGCGCTGCAGCGTCTCTCCCATGCAGCCGGCAAGGCCCAGAGCGGCCACGAGCGCAATCGCGGCCATGCCAAGGGGATGACGACGTTCGCTTCGCATTGTTTCCCTTCTCTTTCGGGTTGCTAGCCGTGTCGGCCCATCTTTGCAATGGCGGCCCTTTGCAATGGCGGCCGGCTTGGCGCGCGTGTATGGCGGGGGCAAGGCATAATGGCGATGCTCCTCTTTTCTGCACGACGGCGAAGCGAGCGGGACGCGGCCGCGCGGATCTACGCCGCGTGCCTGGCGGCCTCCCGTCGGCCGGCGCTCTATCTCGCCTACGGCGTGCCCGATACACTGCAAGGGCGCTTCGAGATGGTGGCGATCGCTCTCTTTCCGGTGTTGAACCGCCTGATGCACGAGCCGGGCGACGACCCAAAACTCGCGCGGCTCGTGTCGGAGAGTTTTGTCGACGACATGGATGCCGTTTTCCGCGAGATGGGCGTGAGCGATCCGGCCGTGCCGAAACGCATGAAGACGCTTTACCGGTCCTTCGCGGGGCGGATCACCGCCTATCGACAAGCCCTGGGAGCGGGCACGGACGCGCTTGTGGAGGCTATCGCGCGCAACGTCTTTCCCGACGGTTTTCGGGATGAACGCGCGATTGCTCTGGGGGAGTATCTGAAGGCGGCGACGGCCGCTATCGCTGCTGTCGAGATTGCCGCCCTGCGTCGCGGCGAGATACCCTTCCCGGAGATCAACTCGCCGCGGAGGGAGGGCTACGGCGGATGAGCGGGGAGCCCCTCTCGCTTTCGGTACTTGTCGCTCGCATTCCGGCGGGCGGAAAGCATTTTCGTGTCGAGACGAATGAGCAGGAGCGCCGCGCCGTCGCGGAGGCGCTGGGCATCGTGGACGTCGTGGAGCTGACGGCCGATCTCGATGTGCGTCCGGTCGGCGAGAAGGCATTCGCCGTGCGCGGCACGCTGAGCGCCTCGGTCGTGCAGACCGATGTCGTGACCCTGGAACCAGTCCAGCAGGAAGTGAGCGAAGCGATCGACCTGACGCTCGAGCCGGCGGAGGACGACGCCCCCAAGAAAGAACGGGCGCTGCCGCAGGTCGGCCTCGAAGGTCTGGAGGACCGCGACTTTTATCGCAGGGGGCGCATCGACCTCGGCGCCATCGTTGTCGAACATCTTGCGCTCGGGCTCGACCCCTATCCGAAGTCGCCGGGCGTCGAATTTCCCGGCCACATCGAGGGCAGCCCCGACACTGAATCCTCACCGTTTGCGGCGCTCGCTCCCCTGAAGCACACGCGGGAATAGGAGCCGGCAGCCTTGGCGCTTGCCACGGCGACCGCTAGGGGTATGTTCCCGCCTCCCGCGCGAGAAACAACCGCCCGATGCCCGAGACGATCACGATTTCCCTCGATGCGATGGGCGGCGACACCGGACCGGAGGTGGCGATCGGGGGAGCGGCGATCGCTATCGACCGCCGTCCGGATCTCCGTTTCCTCGTCTTCGGCGAGGAGGAGGCGGTGCGCCCAGTGTTAGATGCCAACCCCCGAGTGCGCGAGAAATCCGAATTCCATCATTGCAGTGTGACCGTGCAGATGGACGACAAGCCGAGTCAGGCGCTCCGCAAGGGGCGTTGGAAGTCGTCGATGTGGCGCTCCATCGAGGCGGTGAAGGACCACGACGCGGGCGCCGCCGTTTCGGCCGGCAATACCGGCGCGCTGATGGCCATGGCAAAATTCTGCCTGAAGCCGCTGCCGGGTATCGAGAGGCCGGCGATCGCCGCGATCTGGCCGACGCTCCGGGGCGAGAGCATCGTCCTCGACGTCGGAGCGACCATCGGCGCCGACGCGAAAATGCTGGTCGATTTCGCCGTGATGGGAGCGGCGATGGCGCGCTCCGTTTTCGGCCTCGACCGGCCGACCGTCGCGCTTCTCAATGTCGGCGTGGAGGAGATGAAGGGCGTCGAGCAGGTGCGCGAGGCCGGGCGGATTCTCAGGGAGATGAATCATCCGGGCTTTGAGTATCGCGGCTTCATCGAGGGCGATGACCTCGGAAAAGGCACCGTCGACGTCGCCGTCACCGAAGGTTTTGCGGGCAATATCGCTTTGAAAACCGCCGAGGGCACCGCCCGGCAGATCGCCGAATATCTTCGTTCGGCCATGACCCGAACCTGGGCGGCCCGGCTCGGCTACCTCTTCGCGCAGTCTGCGTTCCGACTGCTGCGGGAGAAGATGGATCCACGCAAGGTCAATGGCGGCGTGTTCCTCGGATTGAACGGCGTGGTGATCAAATCGCACGGGGGGACCGATGCTGAAGGGTTTGCCAGCGCCATCGACCTGGCCCGCGAAATGGCCAAGAACGACCTCGTCCGCATGATCGCCGAGGATCGGGCGCTCAGCGTCGACGCGCCGGCCGCGGATCTCCGCAAGGCGGCCACCGCATGATGCGCTCCGTGGTGCGTGGGATCGGCAGCTATCTCCCCGCCAAAATCCTGACGAACGCCGACCTCGCCACGATGGTGGACACCTCCGACGAATGGATCGTGCAGCGGACCGGGATCCGGCAGCGCCACATCGCGGCGGAGGGCGAGGTCACCTCGGACCTGGCGACCGCGGCGGCGCGAAAAGCCCTTGAAAGCGCCGGATTGAGGGCTGCCGACATCGATCTGATCGTGCTCGCCACGTCGACCCCGGACAACACTTTTCCGGCGAGCGCGGTGACCGTCCAGAACAATCTCGGCATCCACACAGGCGCCGCCTTCGACCTGCAGGCGGTCTGCTCCGGCTTCGTCTACGCCCTCGCCACCGCCGATGCCATGCTGAAGGGAGGGCACGGAGGACGCGCGCTCGTCATCGGCGCGGAGACTTTTTCGCGCATCCTCGACTGGAACGACCGCACCACCTGCGTGCTCTTCGGCGACGGCGCCGGCGCAATCGTGCTCGAGATGCAGGAAGGCGCCGGCTCGATCGCCGATCACGGTGTGTTGACGACGCATCTCCGCTCCGACGGCCAGCACAAGAACAAGCTCTATGTCGACGGCGGGCCGTCGGCGACCGGCACGGTCGGTCACGTGCGGATGGAGGGGCGCGAGGTCTTCAAGCACGCCGTCGGCATGATCTCCGACGTGATCAACGCGGCGTTCGCGGCGACCGGCACGGGCGCCGACGACATCGACTGGTTCGTGCCGCACCAGGCCAATCAGAGGATCATCGATGCGAGCGCCAAGAAGCTCGGCATCGCGCAGAACAAGGTCGTGTCGACCGTCGAGCGGCACGGCAACACCTCGGCTGCCTCCATTCCGCTCGCTCTCGACGTCGCGGTCGCGGACGGCCGCATCAAAGCGGGGCACCTCGTCATGCTGGAGGCCATGGGCGGCGGGTTTACTTGGGGCTCCGCCTTGTTGCGTTGGTGACTCGTCTTGATGTTGACCAGGATTGCCCAGCCGCATAGGCTAAGTATCTTGATTTACATCATTCCTATAAAAGACGGCATAGGCGGCGTATGGGGGGCAAGACGATCACGAGGGCTGACTTGGCCGAAGCCGTTTTTCGGCGGCTTGGTCTGTCCCGCACGGAATCCGCGGCGATGGTCGAGATGGTCCTGAAGGAAGTTTCGGACGCGATCGTGTCCGGCGAGACGGTAAAACTTTCCTCGTTCGGCTCCTTCATGATCCGCGACAAGGGATTGCGCGTCGGACGCAACCCGAAGACCGGGCGCGAGGTCCCGATCCCACCGCGGCGCGTTGCCGTCTTCAAGGCGAGCAACATCATGAAGAGCCGCATCAACGATGGTCTCGCCGGCAGCGCGAGATCGGAGGAAGCGGCCGAATAGCATGGCCGACGCGGCATCCATGAAAGCACCCGACGCTTTTCGCACGATCAGCGAGGTAGCGGAGGAGCTGGAGCTGCCGCAGCACGTGCTGCGCTTCTGGGAGACGCGCTTCCCCCAGATCAAGCCGATGAAGCGGGGCGGCGGGCGGCGCTACTACCGCCCGGAAGATGTCGATCTCCTGCGCGGCGTTCGCCTGCTCCTCTACGGCGAGGGTTTTACGATCCGCGGCGTGCAGCGGCTCTTGAAGGACAAGGGCGTCGCCTTCGTCGTTGCCGTCGGCCAAACAGGCTCCGTGCAGACCGTTACCGCGGCCGAACGCGACGATGAGGCGGATCGCCCGGCGCCCCGTCCGGTGCCTCGGCGCGGGCTTGCCGCCGCTCCGGCTGTCGATCCCGCCGACCGGGGCGCGGGCGGCCGGCAATCGCCACAATCGGCGCCTGCGCGCCAGCTTCCGGCATTAGCCGGGGATAAGCGACGGCGCATTGAGTCAGCGCTTTCGGAGCTTCTCGAAGCGAAGCGGCTGCTCGACCAGGTTCGTTAGAGGCCGGACACAGCATTGAACGGATAGGCCGCCGTCACTATAGTCCCACAGTCGGAGCGTGGCGCAGCCTGGTAGCGCACCTGAATGGGGTTCAGGGGGTCGGAGGTTCGAATCCTCTCGCTCCGACCATCTCACCCCTTGTTCCGGGCTCCCTGCCTCTCACGCCCAAGCCAGGCTGAGAGACGCGCCTGCGCAGCACTGCGGTCGGCGGCGATGGCGCCCCACAAAATTCCGAAGAGCAGGTAGACGTGGCGCCAGTGGTCGATATCGATCACGGTCGCCATGACGATGTGGCCGAGGAAGACGACATAGGCGATCTGGGTGACGCCCTGCAGCGGGCCGGTCCGGAATACGAGCGGGAACGCGGCAATGAGCGTCCAGACGACGAGCGCCAGGTAGGCGGCGAAACCGAGCCAGCCGTACGTGGTCAGCGTTTTCAGCCAGATGTCGTGCTCGTCCTCGCCGAAAGTCCTGCCGAATTCGATCGCCCCGATGCCGAGTGGACGATCGAGCATCATGTTGAAGCCGATCGCATGTCGCTCGAAGCGGCCGAGGCGGCCGGAATCGTATTCCTGCTCGATCTGCGCGCGGTCCTGGAAAAGGCTCGAGACGGCAGGGATCGACAGCGCCGCGCCGACCAGAATGACGGTCGTCACGACACCCACCGCGCCGAGCGCGACGAAACGCGCACGCGCTTTGGCGCTGCGTTCCGTCACGAAAAGCAGCCCGCCGGTCATCAGCGTTGCGATGACGGTCAAGCCCCACGTCGCGCGCGAGAAGGAGAAGAAGATCCCGGCAAAGATCGCCAAGGCGAGCACGCCGTTTCGCAACGCCTCGCCGAGCGGCCGCGTCAGAGCGCGGCGAACCAGCACCACGAATGGAAAGATGAGAAAAGGCCCGAAGACGTTTGGATCCTGAAATCCGCCGGTGGCGCGATCGAACTTCACGAAGAGCTCGCCCGTCAGGCCGAAATACCCGAGCACACCAAGCATCGTCGTCACCAGCGCGGCGGCGATCCAGGCTGTGACGATCGTGTCCAGCCGGCGGTGGTCCTCGGCGATCAACCAGGCGAAGAAGCACGAGCTGAAGGCGAGGAAGCCGGTCACCGCATAGTAGATCGGCTGGGTGGCGAAGTCCTTTGCCTGCGTTGCCGCCAAAACTCCGCCGACGAGGAAGAGAATCATCAGTACGACGAGCGGGCCCGTGGCGCGCGGGATCGGCGTCCCGAAGAGCAGCCAGCCCGGGATCAAAAGAGCGAGGAAAAGGTCATAGGGCGCGGGCTCGAAAACGACGAAGCCCCCGAGAAACACGGCGAGCCAGAGAAGCGCGTTGGCAATGCTTCTGGTCGGCAGCCCCGTCGGTCGCGCGACCGCGACGGAGGCGAAGGTCAAAAAGTGTTCTCCGTGTTCAACAGCCGGAATGGCGTCAACAGGAGAATGTAGAGGTCAAAGATGACCGACCAGTTTTCGATGTAGAAAAGATCGTGCTCGACGCGCCGCTCGAGCTTTTCCTGTGTGTCGGTTTCACCGCGCCAGCCGTTGACCTGCGCCCAGCCGGTGATGCCAGGGCTCACGCGATGGCGGGCGAAATAGCCGTCCACGACCTGTTCGTAGAGCCGGTCGGCGGCCTTCGCCTGGACCGCGTGCGGCCGCGGGCCGACGAGCGACAAATTGCCCTTCACCGCGACATTGATGAGCTGCGGCAGCTCGTCGAGGCTCGTCTTGCGGATGAAGCGGCCGATGCGGGTGACGCGCGGATCGTTGCGGGTGGTGAGCTTGGCGGCGTTATGATCCGTCTGATCGATGTACATCGAGCGGAACTTGAACACCTCGATCAGCTCGTTGTTGAAGCCGTAGCGCTTCTGGCGGAAGAGCACCGGGCCGGGGCTATCGAGCCTGATGGCGAGCGCAACGGCAAGCATGACCGGCGTAGCAAGGACCAGCAGAATGGAGCCGACGACACGGTCGAAGCAGGATTTTGCGACCCGGTTCCAATCGGCGATCGGCTTGTCGAAGAGGTCGAGGAAGGGAACGGCGCCGACATAGGAATAGGAGCGCGGCCGGAAGCGAAGCCGGCTGGCGCCGGCCGAAAGGCGGATGTCGACCGGCAAGACCCAGAGCATCTTCAGGAGCTGGACCAGGCGCTGCTCCGCCGCCATCGGCAGGGCGACGATGAGCATGTCGACTTCCGCCTGGCGGCCGAATT
The DNA here is from genome assembly GCA_964440525.1 of uncultured Propylenella sp. Lineage (GTDB taxonomy): Bacteria > Pseudomonadota > Alphaproteobacteria > Rhizobiales > Afifellaceae > DASWJZ01. Next base: position 59,999 of record CAYTTC010000010.1, read on the forward strand.
CGAGGAGCTCGTCGATGCGGCCGAGCCGCGGTAGGCCTTCGGCCGTCGCCGGCACGCGATCGCTGGAGCGGTCGTCGAAAATGCCGCAGATGCGGATGTCGTTCGCCGGCTCGTTGCGGAGCGCGCGAATGAGCTCGACGGCCTCCGGGCCGCCGCCCACGAGCACCGCCCGGCGCTCCAGCACGCCGGCCTTGCTCCAATTTATCACCAGCCGGCCGATCAGGACGCGCAGTGCGGCCAGCACGAGCAGCCCACCCAGGAACCAGCTCGCCAGCCAGAAGCGCGAAAACTCCTCGCCCATCTTCAGGAAGAAGAGCACCAGCGTGAAGCAACCGAAGACCGCGGTCCAGATTCCGGCGCCGCGGCTGATTTTGACGATGGCACGCCGATAATCGCCGACGGCGTATCCGTTGATGGAGCCGATCAGCAGGACTGTTGCCGCCGGCAAGAGGAGGGAGGCGAAGGCGTATCCGAGATCGCCGGAGTCGCGCGGGTCGACATAGGTGGAGAAGATCACGATACTGACGATTGCGAGGCCGACGAAGTCCGCCACGCGCGCCAGGCCGGCCAGAATGCCCGGCGTGATAAAGCGGTGTTTTAGGGTCGCGGCGACCCGCGCGGCGGCAACGTTGAGCGGCGTGCGCCCGGTTGAAAATGGGAGGAGGGCAGCCGCCGACGCGGCTTCGCTCACACCGAAGGGGCCGCTCGCCTCTGTGATTGCCATGGCCTCGAAACCGCCTCAAGTCCCCCGCGGAAAGGAGGTGACGCGCCACGCCGGCATAATCAATTTTATCCGATCCTTAGGGTTACCGGCGAAGCCGTCAAAATAGGCTCTCGGGCACGTAAATCGTGTCGCCCGGGCGAATCGGCTCGACGACAGAAATGCGCGACTCGTAGAGCTTGCCGTTGACAGTCCGGCTCAGCCTGACGACGCGTTTGTTGGCGCGGTCGGTGAACCCGCCGGCCACCGCCACGGCCATCTCCGCCGTGATCCCCGGCACGTAGGCGAACTGCCCGGGGGTGCCGACCTCGCCCAGCACGAAGAACGGGCGGTAGGTCGCGACCTCGACGGTCACGTTCGGCTCGCGAAGATAGGCGGACGCCAGCTTGGCCTCGACCCGCTGTGCCAGCTCGTCGGATGTGGCGCCGCTAGCGGCAACGTCGCCGATAAGAGGAAGCGAAACCTGCCCCGATTGGTCGACTTCGTAGAGATTCGTGAGGCTCGGCTGATCGTAGACGACGATTCGCAGCCGGTCGCCGGCGCCAAGCACGTAGGGACCGGAGCCGACGGTCGCGGGTTCCGAAAGGGGCGGGCGGTCGGTACATCCGGCCAGGATGGACACCCAACCGGCGACCAGGATACTAGCGAAAATATGCAGGCGAATCATTGACTTCACCCGGCCGGCGGAGGTGCTACGCTGCCCATTCAAATTGCCGCCCCATGGTTAACACGCGGATAATCCTGATTAACGATAGTTGTCGACCGTTAACGTCCTCCTAACCATGACTCGGGCTAGACTCGCCGCGGGCTGTTGGAGTTGCGCAATGGCGCAGATTGGTGAAACCGAGCTCGACGTCCGCGCCCTGTCGCAAGGCCTGTGGCGCCGGGCCTGGCTGCTCGCGATTCTGACGATCGCCGCAGCGATCGGGACTTACGTCGGGCTAGGGTTCGTCGACCCGCTCTACACCGCCGATACACGCATTCTGATCGAGGAGCGGGAATCGCCGCTGACATGGCCGCGCGAGCAGGCCGGCTCTCCTTCGACCGACTTCGACGAATCCGCCATCCAGAGCCAGGTCGAGGTGCTGAGGTCGCGCGAGATCGCAGACGCGGTCATCGACAAGCTCGACCTCACCCGCCGGCCGGAATTCGATCCGGCGCGGCAGCCGTCGCTGGCGCGCTCGATCCTCGTCCTGGTGGGGCTCGGCGAAAACCCGGCCGACTCGTCGATCCGCCAGCGCGTCATGGACAGCTATTTCAGCCGCCTATCGGTTTACCCGCTGCAGAAGTCGCGCGTGATCGGCGTGGAGTTCTCGGCGCCCAATCCGAGTCTCGCGGCCGAGGTTGCCAATGCGGTGGCGGGCGCCTTCGTCGAGCTGCAGCAGAGCGCCAAGCGGGAATCCGCCGTCGCGGCGACGGCATGGCTGCAGCAGGAGATCGAGCGCCTGCGCGCGCGCGTGGCCGAGGCGGAACAGGCCGTCGCAGACTATCGCGCGAGTCGCGGGCTCTTCGATCTTGATCAAAGCGGCGCAGACCCGAGCGGAGCCGACGCGGGAAATCTGTCGACGCAGCAGCTCGGCGAAATCAATGCAGAGCTTGCACGCGCCAGGGCGGCGCGCGCCGAAGCCGAGGCGCGTGCGGAGCTGATAGGGACCCTTCTCGCCGAGGGCGGCGCGCTCGACGCATCGGAAGAGGTGCTCAATTCGCAGCTGATCCAGCGGCTTCGCGAGCGTCAGGGGGCGCTCCGCGCGCAGATCGCCGAGCTTTCGACGACGCTTCTTCCGACCCACCCCCGCATCCGCGCGCTCGATGGCCAGGTTACCAACCTGGAAGCGCAGATCCGCGAGGAAGTCGCGAAGGTCCTCGAATCTCTCAAAACTGCCGCCCGCGTCGCCGCCGCGCGCGAAGGATCGCTGATCCGGAGCCTCAACGACGCGAAGGGCGACGTCTCCCGCTCAAACGACGAGGGGATCGAATTGCGCGCCCTGCAGCGGGAAGCTGCGGCGCAGCGCGAGCTCCTGGAATCGTTCCTTGCGCGCTATCGCGAGTCGGCGGCGCGGACCGATGCCGACTACCTTCCGGCCGACGCCCGCATCATTTCGCGCGCGGTTGCTCCGGCCGAGCCCTCTTTCCCGAAGAAGACGATGATGGCGGTAGCCGCGGCCATCGCCATGCTTCTGTTCGCTTCCGCGCTCGTGCTTCTCTCGGAATTCATGTCCGGCCGCGCCTTCCGGCTTATCGGATACGGCATGAGCGGCGGTGCTGCGAAGCCACTTCGGGCGGCGGACGCGGTTCAGGCGGACGAGATCGAAACAGAACCGATCGCGATTGCGGATTGGGAGCGGCCCGAATCTCCGGACCCGGAGCCGGCCGGAGCGTCCGACATGGCGCTTGCGACGGAGCTGCTCGATCAGGCACCAGCGCACCGCGGGCCCGAGCAAGAGGAGCTGGCCACAGCAGGCGAATACGGCCCCGAGAGCGAGAAATCCGGGACCGCCGGGCTCGCGGATATCCTCGCAAGCTCCTCCGTGCGGCTGGCGCTCTTCGCCGGTGCGGAGGGCGGCGAGGGAGCCGGCGCGCTCGCATTCTCCACGGCGCGCCAAGCCGCCAAGCAGAAGCTCCGCTGCATCCTCATCGACGTGGGACGGATGCCCTCGGACGCGCTCGGGCACGAGCGGCCCGGCCTCGGCGACCTCTTGACCGGCGACGCGGCCTTCGGCGAGGTCATCCAGCGCGACGAGACGGCGCGCGTCCACGTGATCCCGCTCGGATCGATGGACAAGCCTGTCCCGATGCAACGCATGCGGCTCGTCATCGGTGCGCTGAGCCACACCTATGACAAGGTGATCGTGGTCGCCGACAAGCTGGACGACTGGCCGGACGAGCATTTTCGGCCCGACATCGCGGCGATCGTCTGCGGCCCGGAGACGACGGAGTTCCTGCGCACCGAGGTCTATGACGTGGCGCTCGCGCGCGGCGCGCATAGCGCCGTCATCGTGCGCTATACGAGCGATTTCGATCTCGGCCAGGAAGAAAGCGCCGCGGCCTGAGCCACCGGCCAAAGCGCTCCAATCTCCCTCGATGCAACGCCATGCTCTGATCCGCGCAGCGCTCGAAGCGCTTTCCCTGACGCGCGCCCCGCAATGGCTGCCGGCGGCGGCCGATGCGTCGGGCTTTGTTGTCACTCTTCATCATGTGCGGCCGGCGCGAATATCGTCCTTCGATCCGAACGCGCTGCTTTCCGTTACGCCGGACTTTCTCGATCGGTTCCTCGGCCATTTCATCCACCGGGGTTTTCGCTTCGTGCCGGTGGACGAGCTTGTCGCGGATAGGGGCGGGGCTGCCGATCCGCGCCGCATCGCCGTTACGCTCGACGACGGCTACCGCGACAATCTGGAGCACGCCTGGCCGGTGTTCCGAAAGCACTCCGTGCCCTTCACGATCTATATCTGCCCCGGCTTCACCGACCGCACGAGCGAGCTCTGGTGGGAGGCGCTGGCCCAGATCATCGCCAGCACAGACGCACTCGCGCCGCCAGGCGAGGGGCCAAGGGCCGCGCTTCCGACGCGCACCCCTGCGGAGAAGCACACGATGTTTCAGTTGTGGACCGAATGGCTGACGAGTGTTGCCGACGAAAAGCGGCAGCGTGCGGCCATTCGTGCGTTCTCGGCGATCCATCGGCTCGACCTCGCCGAGCTTGCGCGGGAATTGGTCATGGATTGGGACGAAATCCGCGCCATCGCCGCCGATCCACTCTGTTCGATCGGCGCCCATACGATGACGCACGCGGCATTGGCGCGGCTTTCGCCGCAAGCCGCCTTTCGCGAAATCGAGGAAAGCGTCGAGAAGATTGCCGTGGAGATCGGAGCGCGGCCGAAAAGCATCGCTTTCCCTTACGGCTACGCGGCGGCCGCCGGTCCGCGAGAGGCGAAGCTGGCGGAGCAGGCGGGCCTCTCCGCCTCGTTCACCACACGGCCGGGATATGTGCCGGCGACCGGATCGCGGCATGGGCTGCCCAGAATCTCGATCAACGGCCTCTTTCAGCAGACCCGCTTCATGGAAGTGCTCTTGTCGCCGGGGCTCTGGGCGCTCCGAAACCGCATCAAGGCTGCGCGCTAAGTCATTTTGCGGCCGGGCTTTTGCATCCATGCGATGAGTGCCGCGGCGGGGATGATCCAGGCAAGCCCCGCCACCATGTAGAAAACGAGCTGCGTCAGCCCGGACGTTCCCGGAAGCCTAGCCGCGGCGACGGTCATCGCCGTCAGCGCATAGACGCAGACGAAGACCACGAGCACGATGCTCCCGATGAGTTTTTTCAGGCGTTCCGGCATGCTTTTCCCCCTACGCCGAGCTACGGCGCTCCCGCCCTCACGGCAAGCCGAACTGTTCGCGACCGGGTGTCGCGCCTTTCCGGCTTGCTGGGTTCTGACGCGGCCCGTAAGAGCCGGTGATGGTCGCCCTGCCGCTTCAGTCCGATCGGGCCGCCACGGAGACGGACGGCGGGCGCGCCGTGCGCCGGTGGCTCCTTCTCCTCATGCTCCTCGTTTTCGCAATGGTCCTCGTCGGCGGCGCGACCAGGCTGACCGAGTCCGGCCTTTCGATCACCGAATGGA